>JAYVGA010000152.1:0-6889 GCA_043772635.1 Chitinophagaceae bacterium | reverse complement strand
TTATCCTGTTCTGTAAAGTGCGCCATCTTATACATCTAATAATTTTTTTAAAGTTTGTGCAAACAAAAATACTTCTTCAAAACTATTGTATAAAGGCACGGGTGCTACTCTTATTACATTAGGTTCTCTCCAGTCTGCAAAAATACCATTGGGTAATAACTGGTCAAATATTGCCTTTGCATTTTCATTTACCGAAAGAGATACCTGGCAGCCATGCTCTGCAGGATGCTGTGGAGTAATGATAATAAATTTTTGTACAGGGGTATTTATTTCGTTTAAAACAAACAGGAGATAAGCGCTGAGCTGTTTACTTTTTTCTACCAGCTTTGCAAAGCCTGCATCATTAAAAATTTTTAAAGCTGCATAATGAGCAGCCAGCAGCATAACGGGGGGCGTGCTCATTTGCCATGCTTCTGCAGAAGGAAACGGCGTAAATTTTTCCTCCATTTTAAACCTGTTGCCTGCATCATTTCCCCACCAGCCTTCTAATCTTTTTAAACTATTTTTTTGTAAATGTTTTTCATTTATAAATGCACCGGCAATGGCACCAGGCCCGCTGTTTAAATATTTATAATTGCACCAGCAGGCAAAATCTACCTCCCATTCATGCAGAGATAATGCAATGTTGCCAGCCGCATGTGCCAGGTCAAACCCAGCATACGCACCCTCTTTGTGGGCTGCAGCCGTTATGGCCTGCATATTAAAAACCTGGCCTGTATAATAATTTACACCGCTAAATAAAACCAGGGCTGTTTCATTACCATGCTCTTCTATGGCGGCTAAAATATCTTCGGGTCTTAGTATTTCTTCTCCGGCCCTTGGGCTTACTTCTATTAAACAATCTGCTGCTTTTAAACCGTGCAGTTTAATTTGAGATTGCATGGCATATTGGTCTGATGGGAAAGCCCTGGCTTCGCAGATAATTTTATAACGGGCAGGAGTGGGTTGATAAAATGAAATCATCAGTAAATGTAAATTCACTGTAAGGTGGTTCATTACTACCAGCTCATTTTCATGTGCTCCGAATATGCCGGATAGAGCAGGCAGTAATTTTTTATGATAATCAAGCCAGGAGTTATCGCCTAAAAAAAATGCTTCTACACCAAAGTTTGCCCAGTTTTCCATTATGGTCAGCACTTCATCCTGTGTGGTTTTTGGCTGCAACCCCAGGGAGTTTCCTAAAAAATAAATGGCTTCTTTGCCATGCAACTGTGGTACATAAAACTGGTTGCGGTAATCTTTTAAAATGTCTTTACTGTCCAATTCTTTTGCATAAGACAAAGTATTTTGATGAGGCATGTACAGGTATCTTTTTGTTTATTCATTTAATTTAAAATATGAGTAAAATTAAGAGAAAGGTTTGTAAGAAACTTTTTAAATTCGTATCTTAAAATCTTTGCCAAAGGCAAAATTTCTTATTAGCCACAAAGGCACAAAGCCACTAAGGAATTTTTTCTTTGGAAAAATAAGGAATGCGAAGGATTCTCCTTAGTGTCTTAGTGTCTTTGTGGCAAAAAACCATTTTGCGTAGCAAATTAAAATCTTGCCTTCGGTAAAATTTTTTGTTGTTGGTCAGACGGAGACCGTCAGACCATTGTACTCCGGTCTGACGGTCTCAGTCTGACCGTGCCACAAACGATAGCTGTTAAATATTTGTTAGCACACAATAAAGGGCACTCTTTATGCTTTATGCCTTAACAGATACCTCACTTTTAAATTACTACGCACCGCACAACTCTACATTAAATATTTTATTTTTTAAATTTAAAATCATATTTAATGGGTGCAAAAAAAATATCTGTAGCTTTTTTATTTTTCTTTTCTATCTGTAGTTTTTCTAAAAGTTTTGGCCAGGCAACTGCAGCCAAATATGAGCTGGGCGCAAACCTTGGAGCATATGTGTACCAGGGAGATCTTTCTCCCCGAAGATGGGGTTCTTTAAAAACAATAAAGCCGGGTGTAGGTATTTCTTTTGCACGTATTATTTCTCCCTCCTTTTCATTAGGTGCGATGTTTAATATTTTTTCTCTCAAAGGAGATGAAACAAAATTCAGCACACCAGAGTACAGGCAATTCCGTGCATTTAAGTTTAAAAGTAAAATGAAAGAACTGAGCCTGCTGGCTAAATGGAATGTATTGGGTTCCGGTACTTATGAAACTAAGTTTGAACCTTATGTTTTTGCCGGTGCAGGCCTGGCATTTGTAAATACTACCATTGATTACAGTGCATTTAATGCCTCATATTTTGGCGACGGAACTGCTATTGCTGCCGGGCTTGCAACAGATGCTGCTAAGGCTGCCCGAAAAACAATACCCGTTGTTCCTGCCGGATTAGGATTGCGTTACAACTTGTCTTCTTCGCTGGCATTAAACCTGGAAAGTACTTACAGGTTTACCGGCTCCGATTATATTGATGGATTTAGTGTGGCGGCAAACCCGGGAAAGAATGATCATTACTTTAGCCAAACCGTTGGCATTTCTAAAAAGTTAGGAAGAAAAAATAAAACCGGCTGCCCGGTTATGGTGTATTAATTAGAAGAGGTTTGGGTAATCTGTAATGATGCCATCTACGCCCATTTTTTTTAATTTTTCTATGGTTGATTTATCATTAACCGTCCAGGGAATTACTTTAATATTTTGCTGCCTGCATTTTTTTACCAGTTCTTCATTTACTAAAATAAAAGCAGGGCTGTAAATAGCTGGTGTAAATCCTAATGCTGTAATTTGTTCCTCTACAGTTCGCTTATCGTAGTCTTCAATAAGCATGGCCGTTTGTAATGCAGGATAATGCTGATGTAAATATTGTAATGTTCTGAAATCAAAAGATTGTATGATCACATACTGCTCCATTTCTTTTTCCTTTATCACTTTCATCAGCAGTTCCACAAATTCTGCCGGTGCCGGATGAAATAAATTATCGGTAGCAGGCATTGATTTGGTTTCGATATTAAAAAAAGGATAAGGCCGCTGAGCCGTAGCCATATATTTTTTTACTGAATCAAATGTATCGGCCAAACGGGGTTTGTGTACTGCTATTTTTTGTTGTTGAGGAAAACGTGGGTGAGGTTTTAAGCCCACATCAAATTGTTGCGTTTCTGCAAAAGTCATTTTATATATGTTGTAATTCTTTTCTTCTTTTTCATTTATAAAACTGCCATCGGCTTTAGTTGTTATTTCATGATTAAAAAATGGTTCATGCGATAATATCACTTCTTTGTCTTTTGTAATTACCGCATCCATTTCTAAAGTAACAACTCCGAGCCCTAAAGCATATATCATTGCGGGGAGGGTATTTTCCGGCATAAGGCCACGGCAACCACGGTGGCCCTGAAGGTCAAGAGAAGCCCCCAAACCCCCTGAAGGGGGCTTTTGAAGTCTGTTATTTTGGTCATTCATTTTTTTTGTTGAAATACATGAGGTAAAAAAAAGCGATGTACATATAAATGCAGTGGCAAAGATTTTCATAAGCTAATGTAACCATAAACTCCCAAACCTCCTGAAGGGGGCTTTTGAAGTTCATGATTTTGTTTGCTCATTTTTTTATTTGAAGTGTATGCTACAGAGTAATGAACTAATCTGATTTAAAATTTATCAATATAAAAATTAAATTAAAAAATGCGAGGGTCTGTAATGTTCCCCATAGATATGCAGTACAAGCGAGTGACATCCCTACATTATGTAGGGAATGATGCCATGAAAAACTAAAGTCTGTAACAAAAAAAATCCCGGCCATTGGCCGGGAAAATTCAAAATATTATAAAACTGCAATTCATTATAAAGCTGCCCAGTTCCCCCTTTAGGGGGCTTCGGGGGCTTATGTATTTACTATCTCCACAATTTTAGTTGCAGGCATATTTGCATTTCTCATTGCAATACTTCTTACGGCATTGCCGGCAAATTCTTCAAATGCTTTTTTTGTTATGCCATCATCACCCACCATGGCAGGTATGCCTATATCGCCACCTTCCCTTATGCTCTGCACAATGGGTATTTGCCCAAGCAAAGAAATGTCAAATTCGTCTGCAAGATTTTTGCCGCCATCTTTGCCAAAAATGTAATATTTATTATCCGGCAATTCTGCCGGGGTAAAATAGCTCATGTTTTCTACCAGGCCTATTACAGGAACTTTTAATTGTGCCTGGCTAAACATGGCCACCCCTTTGCGTGCATCAGCAATGGCTACTGTTTGTGGGGTTGTCACTACTATCACACCCGTTACCGGTACGGTTTGCACAATGGTTAAATGAATGTCGCCAGTACCCGGTGGCATATCCAGCACCAGGTAATCCAGTTCGCCCCAGTCTACCTCTGTTACAAACTGGCGGATGGCACTGCTCACCATGGGGCCACGCCAAACCACCGCCTGCTTTTCATCTATGAGTAAACCAATGCTCATTACTTTAATACCAAATTTTTCTATGGGCACAATCAAACCTTTTCCTCCATCTTCTTTCATCAATGGTCTTTCGCCACGTATGCCAAACATAATATGCTGGCTGGGGCCGTAAATATCTGCATCCATTAAACCTACCTTGGCTCCACCTGCAGCCAGTGCCAGGGCAAGGTTTGCACTCACGGTGCTTTTGCCCACGCCACCTTTGCCACTTACCACAGCAATAATATTTTTTACGCCGCTTAAAACTGTTTTAGCATCCTGGCGGTTGGTGCTGGTGTTGCTGGTAAAGTTTACGGTTACGTCTGCATCTTTATTAACTAATATTTTAACGGCATTAACCGATGCATTTTTCATCAGGTCCTTCATGGGGCATGCCGGCGTGGTTAATACAATGGTAAAAGAAACCTTATTATCATTTATTACAATATCTTTTACCATGTTCAGTGTTACCAGGTCTTTTCCCAAATCGGGCTCCTGCACATTGCTCAGTGCTTTTAAAATATCCTGTTCTGTCATGGTTCAATTATTTGTTAAAAAAAAATTCTTGCGGCAAAATTAACCATTGAAGCCATTACTTTGTTTATTAGATACGAAATGTTGTTATTTTTGGCACCGGCATTATATCTTTAATCATTATAGTTGTGTCACTCACTTTTACTTTTACAGCTGTGAGCAACACATCAAAATTTTATAAAACACTTCCGAAAGTGTGCGGCATGAAAAAAAATTTACTTTACTTTTTTATTCTCCTTTTCTTTATACCATCTGCAGCCCACGCTCAGTTCGAAAACTTTAAAGATTCGGTAGTACAACTATATGGTGTGGTAATGACGGCCGACAGCCTGCAGGGTATGCCGGCCGTAAGTGTGGTAGTAAAGGGACAAAACCGGGGCACCATTACTAATGACCGTGGTGTATTTAGTATAGTGGTATTAAAAGGTGATAAAGTAGAATTTACCAGTGTAGGGTATAAACCAATTTTGGTAAACATACCTTCAAATCTGCAGGGAAACCAGCAGAGTATTGTACAACTAATGGTAAACGATACCGTTTATTTACCCGCCACCATTATACGGCCCAGGCCCACCCGCCAGCAGTTTGAAAGAGATTTTGTAAATACCAAAGTACCTGATGATAATATAACTGTGGCCCGCACCAACAACAACTCTGCCACCCGGCAGGTACTGCTGGCTACACTGCCTGCAGATGGAAGAGAAGCCAGCAACCAGTACCTGCGCCAAAGTGCACAAAAATTATATTACTCAGGCCAGGCAGCTCCGCAAAATATTTTTAATCCCTTTGCCTGGAACGAATTTATTAAAGCCTGGAAACGGGGAGATTATAGAAAGAAAGGTTAACCTCCCGGCGGCATTTTGGAATGCTGCTTTTTTTTATTTAGCTATAGTTTATTTTATTTGTTTTCTTTGCAAAAAAAAGACAGGTGAATACAGAGGCAATACAAAATTATCCACAGCATCCATCGGGGCGAATATTTTTAATAGGTTTTATGGGTACAGGTAAAACGCATTGGGGAAGATTATGGGCAGCCCGGCATCATTATGCTTTTATAGACCTGGATGAAGTGATAGAGCAGGAAGAGCAACGCTCCACTACCAATATCTTTGAAAAAAATGGCGAAGATTATTTCAGGGAAAAGGAGGCATTGCATCTGCGGTCTCTTCAGCAATATAACAATGCCATTATTTCCTGTGGGGGCGGCACTCCCTGTTTTTTTGATAATATGAAATGGATAAACGAAAATGGCATTTCTGTTTTGCTGGAGAGTACCCCTGCCTATATTTTAAAAAATATTTTGTTGCAGGAAGGGAAAAGACCACTGGTTAAAAATCTTAACGAGGCAGAATTGATATTTTATATTGAGCAAAAATTAAAAGAACGCACACCCTTTTATAATGAGGCAAACATTAAACTAAATGCAGAAGAAGTAACAGAAAGATCAATAGACTCATTAATTAAACCATCCCACTAAGTATGCATAAAGGATTTTTAAAAACTGCTTTTATATTAGGGGCATTGTGCGTAATAATGGGAGCCTTTGGCGCACACAGCATAAAAGATATTGTAAGCCAGCGGGTAGTAGTTACTTTTGAAACCGCAGTAAGATACCAGTTTTACCATGTATTTGCTTTACTTTTTGCAGCCATATTGTTTAAAGATTTTCCCAATAAATTAATGATTGCCGCAGGCTGGTTTTTTATTGCCGGTATTATTTTATTCTGCGGCTCTTTATATATGTTGTGTTATGTGCAGGCCACTGTGCAGCCCGGCTATAAATGGCTTGGCCCCATAACACCATTTGGAGGAGTTGCTTTAATAGCAGGGTGGCTGCTTATGTTTTTTGCCGTTTTAAAAAAGAAATAATCACCTGGTTTTTCTGTAAAGTCTTATCAGGGTACCGTTATTGTTTTCAATAGAAAAATCTACTTCTATATCTGTCATTCTTTTTTTCATGTTTTTAAGCCCGTTGCTAAA
>JAYVGA010000151.1:0-10819 GCA_043772635.1 Chitinophagaceae bacterium | reverse complement strand
AGCAATACCTCTTAACGAATCGAGAATGGTTATACGTTCCTGCTGGGACACAGGTGCTGCATAAACAGTTGTGCTGGCTATATTCATTAGTTTAAGGTGTTAAATGAGAATAAAAAAAGAAGGACGGGTAAAGATATATTTTGGTTTTTAAAAATGCAAGTGCTTTAAATTAATAATAGCAATGCCAAAAGCTGGTATGCAGATGCAGTAAAAAATAAGTTACAAAATCATCACCAAAGTACCTGCATTAATTAACAAGGCGCCATTAGCAGCTTTCCAGGTAAGTGCTTCGCCTAAAAATATTATCGATAAAATTATAGTAAGTGCCACACTTAATTTATCTACCGGTGCCACCTGCGATACTTTACCTATCTGCATTGCCTTAAAATAAAATATCCACGACAGCCCTGTGCCCACACCGGATATAATTAAGAAAAGTAAATTTTGTTTTGATAAAGTAGCAATGCCTTTTGCTTCGCCCCTTGCTAAAACAATACCCCATGCTACCATTAAAATAATTATCGTACGCATAGAAGTTGCTAAATTTGAATTAACACCTGTGATACCAATTTTGCAAAGATGGCTGCAAGCGATGCAAATAAAGCAGAGAGCAAAGCATATATCCACCACATAGGTTAAGGTTTTATTTGTGAAGAAATATTTTAATCGGGAACAAACTTTAAAAAATTTTAATCACCCGGAGCTTTCCTGAGCTATTCGGTTAATTGCACCGGTTTAGATAAACTTAACCTGACAGCTTTTATGTATGTTTGAATTTATTTGTTCAATAAAGTTATACCGCACAAGAGTGTCCTTCGTTCCTCAGGATAAACTGTGCCACCGGAGTTTCACAAAGCGATAAAGCCCGGCTCAAAAAAAATTATTTTCTATGTATCAACCGTAAAAAAGTGGGTAACACAATTAACAGTAAGGGTAATGCAAAACATAAACCGCCTATAACGGCGATAGCTAAGGGCTGGTGCAATTGTGCGCCGGCACCAATACCCAATGCTAATGGTAATAATGCCATGATGGCTCCAAAGGCTGTCATTAATTTTGGCCGCAGCCTTGCACTGATGGCATACACAATACTTTGTTTGGTATCCATTGTAAGTTTTGCCTGCAGGTATTGCTGATAAGTAAAAATGGCGTTTTCTCCAATGATACCAACAATCATAATTATGCCGGTATAACTGCCCACATTTAATGGCGTGTTGGTAATATACAATGCCAGCAAACATCCGGCAACACCCAGTACCGCCAATACAATTATAAAAAATGAAACAGTAAACTCACGGAACAACGCCAGCAGCACAATAAAAACTAAAATACATGCAGCTAATAAAATATACAACAGCTCCGTAAATGCCTGCTGTTGCTGTGCATACGATCCGCCATACTCAATATGATAACCCGGCGGCAACGACAGTTTATCTTTTATTTCTTTTTGAATATCTTTTAGAGTGCTGCCCAGGTCACGATTGTCTAACCGGGCAGTTATTACACCAATCATTTTTTGATTTTCTCTTTCTATTTCGGCTACACCTTTTTGTAAGGTAACCGTAGCAACTGTATTTATTGGTTTTAATAAACCGTTGGGTAAAAAAATATTTCCGTTTTGTAAAGTGTTTATACTGGTGCGTTGTGCATTGGGGTACAGCATGCGGATGTTTACCATTTGTTCTTTTTCCATAATGGTGCTTATCACATTGCCTTCTAATTGTGTTTGCAATTGAAACTGAAAATCGGTGGGTGATATTCCAAATTGTGCCAGCCTGGCCACATCGGGTTGTACAATTACTTCGGGGCCGGCAATTTTTATTCCGGCAGATACATCAGCAGTACCCTGCACACTTTCTACAATATCTTTTATTTTAAAAGAGAGGTCCTGTATCTGCAATTGATTATCGCCATACAATTTTATTTCTACAGGTTCTACACTGCTCATCAGGTCTCCCAGCATATCTCCAATTACCTGTCCGAACTCAACAGTAAGTTGTGGCAGCACCGCTTCAATTTTTTTTCTTAATTCGGCAGATACATCATCGGTAGAAATGCTGCGGTCTTTTTTTAACTGAATTAAATAATCGCCATGGTTGGGTTCTGTAATAAAAAATCCCATTTGTGTACCCAGCCTGCGGCTGTACTTTGCCACTTCGGGTTGCTGCTGCACAATACTGTCTACCACTTTAAGCATGCGGTCGGTTTCTTCCAATGTAGTACCCGGGGCACTAAAAAAATCCAGCACTATGCCACCTTCATCCATCTCCGGTAAAAAACCTGATGGCATTTTACCCGGTAAAAAATAAATAATAAAAGCACAGGCAACAGCAAATAAAATACTGATGTAAGCATGATTAATAAAAAAACGTATCCAGCCACCTGATTCTTTATTTTTTTTATTTACAGCTGCATTATTATTTACAGTAACTGCAGGTTTTAATTTATAAGGAAATAATAAAAACAAAGCCGGTAACACCAGCCATGTAACAATAAAAGATGCAGATAAAGTAATGATCATTGTAAAAGCAAGCACTTTAAAATAAGCACCTGCCACACCGCTCATTAAAACAAAAGGCAGAAAAATTACAATGGTACTTAATGAAGAACCGATCATTGCCGGAAATAAATACTTTATGGCCTTACTTACAATTACCGGCATCGCTTCATCAGGATGTTCTTCGTGGCTGCGGTGTATTTGTTCTACCACAATTACGGCATCATCAATCATTAAACCAATGGCTGCGGCAATGGCGCCCAGCGTCATTATATTAAATGTATATCCAAAAGCATAGAGGCAAACTAAGGTTAATGCCAGTGTGGTGGGTATGGTTAGCAGTACTACCAAACTGGATTTCCATGAACGCAAAAAAACAATTACTACAATTATGGACAGCACCAAACCTATCCATAAAACATCTTCAATACTTTTTACACTTTCATTTACAAAATCGGCCTGCAGGTAGTAGGGTTTTATTTTTACATCTTTTGGTAAAATGCTTTGCAATTCTTTTACTCTTTTTAATACCCCATCATTTACATCAATTAAATTTGCTGCCGGTTGTTTTATAACTGCAATTAACGGTACATCTTTTCCGTTGGCATTTATTTTTATATATTCTTTTGTTTCGGCAATTTTTATATCGGCAACATCTTTTAACAGCACCACTCTTTTTGCAGAATTTGCAATTACTAAATTTTCCAGTTCTTTTTTACTATCTATGGCATTATCGGTAATGGTTAAATACAACCTGTTGTAATCGCTGATGTAGCCATTGCTCTGCAATACATTTGCCTGGCTTACCACATTACTTATTTGCTGCGGTGTTATGCCCAGCACTGTTAACTTTTCCTGTTTTAAAAGAATTTGATACTCTTTGGTTTTACCACCAATAACTGCAATGTCGGATACGCCGGGTGTAGCTGCCAAAAAAGGTTTTATCTGCAGCTGTGCAATTTTTTTTAATTCGATAGATGATCGGTTGCTTTCTAAACTAAAACCCATTACCGGTAAAATAGAAGGGTTCATTTTCTCTACGGTAATTTGTGTGCCGGGCAGCAAACTTGTGCTTATAGTATTTATAAGCGATTCCATTTGCAAACGGGCCAGGTCTATATCCGCATCCCATTTTAAAAAAACAGAAATTTCGCAACTGCCCCTTGCTGTGGTGCTGCGTATATAATCTAAACCTTCGGTACGTTTTATAATATTTTCCAACGGGATAGTTACTGCCGCCATCATTTTATCAACGGGCTGCTGGCCGGCATCGGCAATTACTTTTAATTTGGGAAAAGTAATATCCGGAAACAAACCCGTTTTAATATTTGAAAAACTATAAGCGCCTGCCAGTATTACTAATACAGCTAAACCGAGTAATGTTTTTTTATGTACTGAATGATATTGCTGCATTGGCGTTAAACTTTGGAAAAAAGTTTTTAATTACAGATTTATAAAAATTAATTTTCTTTAGATTGTATTTTTACCAACGACGAATCGGTTAATCCATATGCACCTTTTACAATAATTTTATCCTGGATACTTACACCAGAAATAATTTCTTTTATCGAATCGTTTTGCATACCCGTAACTACAGGCACCCTTATAGCCAGTGAATCGTTTACTAATTTCATCACCCAAAATTCATCCTGCGTTTCGTTTGTTTGAATGGCTTCTAATGGTAAAGACACTGCACTTTGCTTTTGTGCCACAGGTATCTTTACTATTAAATTCATATTCTCCGGTAATAATTTATTGCGGGGGAACCGTATTAAAAAAGATTGCGTTTGCGAAGCAGAATCTATAAACGGTGCTTCTTCCTGAATACGGGTAAAAATCGTTTGCCCATCGGGGAAGGTTATGGAACAGCTTCTTCCCCTGTACACAAACTGGTGATATTCGTAAGGCACATTTACCACCAGCACCAGCGATGAAGGATCGGTAATGGTAGCCAGCACATCACCTTCATTTACAAAATCGCCTTTGGCATAATTAACCGAAGTAAAAATGCCGGAGGCATTGGAAAAAACATTTATCGGTGTTTGAAACTGGCTTAATGATGGCTCACGGCTGTCGATATTTTTAAGTGCATCCTGCTCTTTAGTTTTAATGCTGCAAAATAATGAGCCGTTCGAAATATGGTCGCCGGTTTTCCAGCGCATGTTTACAATGTAGCCGGTAATATTTGCCCTTACCGTTAATTTTTTTTGAAACTGTGTGTTGCCATTTAGTTGAATAGTATTTATAAAACCCTGCAGCATGGGTTGCGTAACCGTTACTGCAGTTTTTACAACTGTAACAATTTCTTCTTCGTCTGCCGTGTCTTTTTTACCTGAGCAGGAAATAAATATTATTATTGCAATACAGCTTATACCTGTGCCGATTTTTTTAAAATTCATTGGTGAATTGTTTACCAGTTGTAATAATTATAAAGATTTATATAGAGTAATAAATTTGTTTCGGCAATGGCTTTATTTTTTTGCATCAACGCATAATCCTGTAAAGCATTTATATAATCCATTACAGTTACCTGGCCCTGTATAACTTTATCTTTAATAATTTCTAAAAGCAATTCCTGTTTTTGTACAGGGTCTTTTGCCATTTCTATAGTTTGTTTCCATTGTTCTATCTGCTGCCTGGCATTGCGCAAATTATTTTGCTGCAGCAGTACCGCATTATTAAAATAGTTTTGCTGGTTTGACTGTAAAATATTGTTTTGCTTTTGATAAATTTTTCGTTGCTGCCCGTCGCTGATAGGAATACTTACATGTACACCAGCACTAAAGCCGATATTATGCGGCACATTTCTTATATCAGTTGCATTAATACCGGTAGAACCCAAAACATTTACCTGCGTTTTATATTTATTATTAAAAACATTTTGCTGGGCTACTAAATTTAAACTGTCTAATTTAAATTTTTGCTGGTAATAAAATGCTGCCGGGTTAGGGTTTAAAGTGATTAAAGGTCTTTCTAAAATGAAATTTACTGTATCGGCTATTAAAGAAAGATTTTTTAAAAGCGCCATACCGTTATTATATGCAAACTGCTGTTGTATTAAATCGTTTTTATTAGTGGCCAGTTGTATATCCAGTAACAGGTAATCGTTTTGCTGCAGCAGGCCCTTTTTTACCAGTGCTTCTACAAGTGGCTTACGGTTTTCCAGCTGATCAATTATTTTTTGCAAGTAAACAATCTGTTGCAAAAACTGGTAAGTAATGATATACTGGTCAATAATATTTTTTGTTACATCATGCGCTGTTTGCTTACGGCTGTTAGCCGAAATATCAGACTGTATTTTATTTTGCTGGTATAAACTTTTTAATGCCGCAGTATTAAACAGCGGAATGGCAACATTTAATTGTGCGGCATACAATCCGCCATTGGTTATACCGGCATCGTACCCATAAGCTTTAGGCGAAGGGTTAGTAGTAATGCTGATAATTTTCCCGTTATCAAAAAAGAAAGGGGCAAATAAATAATCGGCAGTAAAACTTACCTGCGGTTTTTTATTTTGAGCAGTAATAATATCCTGTTGCAATTGAAAATATTGCTGCAGGTTATTTACTTCTAAAATATTGGGATTATTTTTTAATCCGCCTTCAATAAAATAATTAATATTTTTTTGTTGCGCAACAAGTTGCAATGGAAATAAAAAACATAAAAAAATTATTCTTATCATGGCTCTTTCAAAATATATTTTATTAATGCTGTACTAACCGCCATTATCAAACTGCAGTTTTTCTTCCTTAGGCATTTTTTTTGTTTTTCCAAAACGATAAGTTGCCCCAACAAAAATTATTCCTGCATCTCTTCTTCCTAAAGAAGCCTGATTTAAATACAGAGTATTAATTTCCCTTTTCTCTTTTAAAGAAGCAAAGATATCGGATGCAGTAAAAGTGAGTGCTACTTTCTTTTTAAATAAATCCTGGCGAACACCCATATTTACTACTACTGTTGCAAATACTTTACCCTGCGGTGTTAACCTGGCCGAACGGTAATTGCTGCTTACCTGTGCCATGGTATTTTTAGTAACAATAAACGTGGCGTTAAAATTAGTGCTGAATGATACAATTGATTTTGCTTTTGTATAACCAATGTTGGATGCATCTATCTGGTTATAAAAAATATTACCGCTAAGGTTAGTGCTAAAAAACTTTGCTGCTTTTGCAGAAAAAATTATTTCCAATCCTGCTGATTGATCGCTGGCCAAATTTGCAGATGTAGTTAACAAAGTAGAATCGTTTATCTTTTTTATAACCTGTGTAAACCCATTTGCTTTATTACGGTAATAAATACTGGGTACAAAAGAAATATTTTTACCCTGCCATTTATATCCAAACTCTACCGAGTTAATAATTTCCGGTAGTAAATTGGGATTACCGGCCTGCAAATTTCGTGGATCCCTGTATTCGGGAAAAGGATTTAATTCATCAGGGTCGGGGCGGTTTATGCGCCGGCTGTAGTTTAATTGAATTTCATTATCCTCATTTACATTATAAGCCAAATGCAATGTTGGATAAATTTTAAAATAATTACTTTTTATGGCAGAATCCAATGTAACTAAATTGCCTTTTATATTTACCTGTTCGGCCCTTATACCTGCTGCGTAACCAAATTTTTTATAGCTCTTTTGATAAGTTGTATAAATTGCCTGTAGCAATTCTTGATACAAAAACTGGTTAGATTTTATTTTATCTTTTATAAACTTTGCCTGGGCAGCATCATAAAATTCTCCATAAAAATTTAAATCTTTTTTATTAAACGATCCATCGTAACCGGCTTCCAGTTTTTCACTTTCACTTATGGGATACACATAATCAATGGTGAGCTGATTTTCGTTATCCGCCTGTTTTATTAAAGTGTTATCGTATGCAGCAGGCAGCAATGGTAATTTATACACATCGCTGTAATGGTTATCTTCTGTTTCGTTTGAATTGGATTTATTAAACTCCATTCTTATTTCATGATCTTCTTTTTTAAATTTATGTTCGTAATACGCTACTGCATTAGTTTGTTTTTCAAACTCAAGATCAAATCTTAGCCTGTCGTAATTTTCAGTTAAAATATTTTGTGGGCTGTAGGCAAATTTATTAACCACATCATGCTTGGTTAATTTACGGTAAAAATAATTAGCGCTAATGCCAAAGCTATTGTGTTCATCAAAATTATAATCTATACCGGTACTGGCGATATTGGTTAATGGCCGCAGTTTAGAAATGTTCAATTCGTTATAGTAACTGCTTATTTTACCAGCCGAATCAAAATAAGTTCTGTCAATTTTATTCTTCCTCGTTCTGTCATCCTGCCTTAAACCGTAGCTGCCAAATAAATTTATTTTACCGGGATTATAATTTAAAGACAGGTTGCCGTTGTAGCGGTTTTTATTTCCTGCATTGGCGGTAACTGTACCATTCCATCCCCTGGTAATATTTTTTTTAAGTACAATGTTTATAATACCCGAAGTACCATCGGGCCGGTAACGGGCTGATGGATTTGTAATAACTTCTATTCTTAAAATACTGTTTGCCGGTAATGATTGTAACACTTCCGCTTTTGTTTTACCCATCAGCGGCGATGGCTTTCCATTTATCAAAATCATTACATCGCCAGAGCCTCTAAGTGAAACATTGCCATCAATATCAACTTCTACCGATGGAATATTTTTTAAAATATCACTTGCCGATCCTGACTTACTCATAATATCCTGCTCTACATTATATACTTTTCTATCAATAGAAGTATTGAGTGTGGGCTTTGTGGATGTAACTACTACTTCATTTAAATTTTTTGCATCATTACTCATTACAATTGTTGCAATGTTTATATTTTTTTGTCCATCTAAAACAACAACGTTTTGAGAAACAGAACTGATATAACCGATATAACTGCAGCGTAAAATATAATTACCTGGTAAAATATTTTGCAAATCAAATTTTCCTTTTTTATCAGTAACAGTTGCAGCAACGGTTGCACTGTCAGTTTTATTAAGCAATGTTATGGTTACAAATTGTAAAGGCAGTTGTGTATTTTTATCTGCTACTGCGCCGCTAATGATTGTTTTGTTCTCTTGCGCAAATAATTTATCAGCCGCAAAAAAGAAACTTAAAAAAATAATGTATCTCATCCTCAATTTATACTATAGCAATAATTTTGCATCTTTAGAATGCATTGTTACTGCAAATTAATTTTACAAATATTATTTACCCACTACCAAAATCTGGAAGGTACCGACTTTCATTTTCGGTCTTCCCTTTTGGTTTGGTTCAGGCGCTTCAAACTCTGCTGTTGGTAAATAAAGCAAATGTGTTTTATCATCCAATGTAATTGTTCTGGCGCCTTTTTTTGTTACCAGGTTTTCCAGTACCAAAAACTTGCTTGCACTTTCTTCGTGAATTACTGTAAGCGTTCCGTCGCTGCCATTGCTGGTGTAAATATTTTTCGTAACTGCATCAAACGCCACGCCATCGCATCCATCCCCAATAGTTATTTTATCAACTACTGTGCCGTTAGTGGCATCAATCACCATTAATAATTTTTCGCAGCCGGCAAATAATCTTTTTGTTTTGGTATCTATTGCCAGTCCGGTTGGCGCTTCGCCGGGTGCAATACTCCAGTGGTACAGCACTTTAAAAGTTTTTGTATCAACCACTACAATCTCACTTTTATCTTCATTGTTTACAAAAAGTTTTCCCATTCCATCGCTTACTGCAGTTTCTGGCTTGCCACCAATTTCCACACTATCAATAACTTTATTTAGTATGGGGTCAATTATACTCAGATTTTTACTTCTTCCATTACAGGTAATAATTTTTTTAGAGAACGGTTCATATATAATTGCATCAGGATTTTGCCCTGTTGCAATTTGCGCAAGCACTTTATTAGTGTTCATATCAAACACAGTTACAGTATTAATTCTACCATTGCTGGTAAACCCTTTTTTATTGGCCAGATCAAATGCAATGCCGTGTACTCCCGTTGTGTTTTCAATTACACCAACCGAATCTCCGGTATTTTTATTTAAAATATTTACCTGTGTGCCGTGGCTTATATACAGCCAATCATTTACCGGCCCTACTTCTAAATAATCCCATCCGCCTGCACTGGCAATGTGAAATGTTTTGGTAATGTGCAAACCAGTTGCTGATTGTGCCTTGGTTATTGCAACTGCAATTGTAATTGCAAATAATATAAGTGTAAGTTTTTTCATTTTTATTTTTTTTGATGTAATATAAATAGAAAAAACAGGGCCGCTTTTAATGCAGCCCTGTTAAAAAATACTTACTCTTTTACTTCTTTCAAAAAATTTCCATTAGTATCAAATATTACATCTTTGCCTGCAACCTCAGCCTCGTAGTTTACGGTGCCATCGGCTTTGGTAATTTTTGCTCCTTCTTTAATCGTTTTGCCTTTGTAATGTTCTTTTACATAAGCCAAAACCGGGGCTGGTAAATCAGCAATTTTAATATCCATTTCGTTTTCTATCATTGTACCATTGGCTTCAAAAAGCGCACTCATGGTATTGCCATTTTGTTTAAACCCGGCTTCATATTTCCCAGCTTCCTTTTCCCATTTTACTGTTGCGCCTGGATATTTTTTTGCAAAGGCAGTTTTTACTGCTGCAGGCACTTTAGCTGCATCTATTTTTTGTGCACAGGCAGAAATAACAACTGCAGTTGTCAGCGCACACATCATTAATATTTTTTTCATTGTTGAAATTTTTATTTTTGTATATAGCAAAGTTTATTCTATCAAAATTAAATTGATAGAATGGAGAAAAATAAATAAATATTTTTATACTCTTGGGGGTTGAAAAATTTTGTGCGTATTAATCCGGGAGCAATAAGGACTTTTGTAAGCAGACTGGATTAACACAATTGTTGAAGGAGTTTCAAAAGAAATTATTTGTGGTTGGTTAATACAATAAAATGTATGAGAGGAGGTATTATGAAAAGGTTGCGGATTATGCGGCAATTCATGCTCATCAATATCATTTTTATCTGCTGCGCCATCCTCAAGATTTAATAAATGCTCTGTTATAAAATCTATTACATTCATATCAGGGTCTTCGGTTGTTTGGCAATGCCTGTACATATCGGGTAGTTCTGTAAGTGCCGCAAAATCTCCCTGCGGCAATAAAATATTACCCGCTAAAAAATAAAAAGCTGTTAATATAAAAATGGCTTTATTGAACATCTTGTTTAGTAAATATAAAACAGTTTTTTTCACCGTTGGCTTTTTCAATTTTACCGGCACCCACAATAGTATGAGCAGGATATTTTGTTTTTACCGTAGCAGCAACTGCAGCAGGTAATGCACTAA
>JAYVGA010000150.1:0-3682 GCA_043772635.1 Chitinophagaceae bacterium | reverse complement strand
TTGGTTATTTTTTGTGCCCGCTGGTCAAAACTTCCGGCGCAGCCTACCCAAAACAACACTTCCGGTTGTTCGCCATTGCTCATCATCTCTGCCATTGTTGGTACATGCATGCTGTAATATTTATAACAACAAAGTAAACAAGAATTAATGATTGATGTTTGATGCGATGCATTTATTTTTGCAGATTATAAAATCAATTGCAAAACATCTTCAAAAAAATAACTAATTGGGAAGCATGGCCTTTCAAGTTAATATATGCTCCACTGGTACCGGTGTGGGCATGGCATGTACTCAGGTCGGGGGCCGTTTGGTTTTTTACCCCCAGTAATCCCAAACTTACCTTTGGCGGCATGGATGGTGAGCCCAAGAAAGAAATGTATGATTTATTGCCTGCCCATCTTTATCCTGCTACTTTTAATGTATTGCCTGCTGATGATTTTGAAAAATTAAAAGCCAGGATAGTTGCAAATAATATTATTTACCCATTGATAGTAAAACCAGAAGTAGGTTGTGCCGGTGTTTTGTTTAGAAAAATAGATGACGAGGCAGAACTTAAAAATTATCATGCCCATGTGCCGGTAGAATATATTGTGCAGGAGATGGTGCTGTACCCAATGGAAGTAAGTGTATTTTATATCCGTCATCCAAAAGCAGTAAGAGGTGATGTAACCGGCTTTCTTCATAAAATACCGATGAGTGTTACGGGCAATGGTTTTAATACGCTGGAACAACTGGTACTGCAGCATCCAAAAGCGTCTAAACGTACCGGTGAGTTACACAGCAGGCATAAAGAAAACTGGCTAAGGGTTATTCCAACCGGAGAAAAGTACATGCTTAGCCATGCAGCCAATCATAACAGGGGCGCCCATTTTATAGATCTTAAAGCACATATAGATGATGAGCTTGTGTCAGTTTTTGACAGCATCAGCCATAGGATAGACGATTTTTTTTATGGCAGGTACGATATCCTCTGTAACAGCATACAGGATTTAAAGAATGGTAAAAATTATTTTATCCTGGAATACAATGGTTGTGGTGCAGAGCCCAATCATATTTACGATACCGGTTATTCCTTAAGTGCGGCTTACAAAGAAATACTTAAACACTGGAAAGCACTTTTTTTAATAAGCCGCTACAACAGGTTGCATGGCATTGCGCCCTGGCCTTTTATGAAAGGTATTCAGTTTCATATTCGTACTCAAAAACACTACAAAATACTCAGGGAAGCCGATGGCAGGATAAGGTAGTTTTAAAAAGCTTTGCCATGTGTTTGCCGTATAAGCCAATTGGTAAATGCCGGCATTTTTTTCATGAGCCGCACAAAAAAATTGGTCATCCAGTTTTTTCCAAAAAAGAATTGAATAATGCGGCCGTAGCGCAGTCTTTTTGCAAAATAAAACTGCCATTCTTTTATATACCCTAATTCCACCTGGCTTCTGCTTACTTTTTTTTGCAGAAATAAATGCAGGTGGCCGGCTGCAATCTTAGAGGCATGCAATGCCATACTCATACCATTGCCGCAAAGCGGTGTTATTAATCCTGCTGCATCTCCTAAAAGCAATACATGATTTTCTACCTGTGTTTTTTGTAAAAAACTTATCTGCGAAATGGAAACAGGTGCAGCAAATAATTTTGTACTGTTTGCAAATATTTTTTTTAGATGAGGATTTACGCAGAGAATATCCGTTTCCATTTTTTCTATAGACTGGTTACTTTCTTTAAGATTATCGGTATGGGTAAGATAACAGAGGCAATAGCGGTTGCCTTCAATTTTAGATATACCACAGTAACCATTTTTAAAATTATGCAGCGCAATGGTATCTGCTGCAAAAGAGGTTTCTATATGATACTTGATACCGGTAAACTGGTTAAGTTTTCTTGCTGTGTTTTGGGTAAACAGTCTTTTCCACTTTACATCAAGATTACTTTTTTTGCCATAGCTGCCACAGCAAACCATACTCTTAAAAATGCCCATGGCAGTATGAATAGTAAACTGGTCATCTGTAAAACTTACATCAGAAACTTTGCAGTTTTCCTTAACGGTAACACCCAGTTTTACGGCAATGTCTTTTAGCAATGCATCTAATGTATAACGGCTTATACCAAAACCACCCAGTGGCATATTGGCTTGTAATGCTGTGCCATCGGGGGCTGTAACCAGCAATTTATTTATGATGGGGAGCTGCATATCTTCCAGCGCCAGGCCAAGGCTTTGCAAAAAAGGCCAGCTCTCCATACTGATGTATTCTCCGCAAACCTTGTGAAAGGGATAGGTTTCTTTTTCAAACAAAATTACAGTGTACCCTTTTTTTGCGAGTTGAATAGAAAGGCCGAGGCCTGCCAGGCCACCGCCAATTATTGCGGTATCATATAAAAAAGATTCGTTCATTTTTAGTGGCCCTATACAAGAGCATTTTTTTTGCAAAGAGAACAAAGAGTGAACGAGAAAAAAGTTAGTATTTTTTATCAATCCTTTTTAAAGATGAGTAATAAAAACATTTTGCATTTTCTCTTTTTTCTCTTTACCTCTATGTTCTCTTTGCCCTTTACCGCTACAAAGAACTTACAATTATTTTTTAAATACAATTAAATATCTAAAAGCCCATTTCCATTTAACAGAATAATTGGTTATACCCGCTTTGGCAAAAATTTCCTCCCATTCATTTTTTGTAAAACCCCTTGCTACAGAAAGTGGCGCATCATTTTTTACAAGATAAGAACCAGAAAATATTTTTGTAATCCATTTAATAGAATAATAGGCCAGTGGATGCCTTTGCAGATCGTTTATAAAAAAACCCAGCCTGCAGTTTGCCTTCATCCACAACATCATTTCCACCAGTTCGTTCCGTGTAAAATGATGGCAAAACAATGATGAAAAAATTATATCTGGAGGATTATTTTTTAAATTCACCTGGCTGTAATCGCTGCATACCCATTGTGCTGCAAAGCCGGCGTTTCTTTCTGCTGCATAATTTATGCATTCTTGTTTTATATCTATACCTGTAAGCTGCACCGTAATATTTTTTTTGCTGCAGTACCTGCTTATGATTCTTAAATTATCTCCGCCGCCGCAACCAATTTCGCAAACAGAAATTTTACTGCCGGGTAATTGTTTAAAAGCCCGTAAACCTTTTAGCGTAATAGCATGCCCGCCCAGCAGGCTATTGATTGTATCCAGCTCCTGCATATTTATTTTAATATCAGCAAAAGGAATTCCATCTGCATCCAGCAGCTCTTTTTGCAGCGAACGGTTTTTTAAATTAATCATATGATGCCAAAAAGGTTTCCATGGTAAGGCCCGGGCCAAAAGCTGCAGCAAATACCTGTGCCGGTGCGGCATTGCTTTGCTCTAACTCCTGCATCATCTTTTGCAAAACAAAAACGATACTGGCAGAGCTCATATTGCCATAGTTTTTTAATACTTCGTAAGAGTAGATAAGATCGCCCGGTTTTAATTGAATACTTTCTTCAATTACCTGCAGTATTTTTTTGCCTCCGGGGTGTATGCACCAATGGGTAATATCTTTTTTTGTTTTACCTGCAGATGCCAATGCTTTTGTTACCAGCATATCAAAATCTTCTTTTATCAGTTCGGGAACATAACCGGTTAACGTCATTAAAAATCCTTTGCCCGATAACTGCCACGACATATCATTTTTACCCTTAAACGATACCTGCGAAA
>JAYVGA010000149.1:0-2587 GCA_043772635.1 Chitinophagaceae bacterium | reverse complement strand
CTGTAGCAGGTAATTTTTATACTCACCACCTGCGGGTCTATGGCAGCTTCTCTTAAAAGATCTATCACACTATCAAAGGAATGATAAGGCAAATGAAGCAACACATCTTTTTTAAATACGATTGCTGTTACGCTGTTGGTATTTTTTAGTAAGGGATGGGTAAAGGGTTTTTTTCGCTGGCCTTTTTGAGAAAAAACTGCATCGGGAAAATTGATAAAATCTTTAAAGTTATGAATGCGGCCTCCGGGCACCAGGTTTTCCTGCAGCGAAAGGCCCAGTCGTTTTACCAGGTAGGTAAGTAAAGAAATATCAATGTCTTTATCAAAAACAAAACGAACGGGTTTTCCTTTTTTTCTGTTCTTAATTCCCTTTTCTATTTTTTGTATGAGGGATGTGGATACATCATTATCAATATCTATTTCTGCATCTCTCGTTAATTTTATCAGGTGGGCAGAAAACTGGTCGTATCCAAAAAAAGAAAAAATATTGGGCAGGCAAAAACGAATAACATCTTCCAGCAAAATAATAAATTGCTCTTCGTTGCGGGATGGCAATACTAAGAAACGGGGGAGATGCCTGGCAGGTACAGAAACTAACGCAAAGCGCTGTGGAATTTGCCTGTCTTTGCTGGAAAGCCTGCAGGCAAGGTAAATAGATTTGTCGTTCAGTACCGGAAAATTCTGAATGCTTTCTATCATTAAAGGAACGATGTAGCTTCTTACTTCTTCATTAAAATAATCGAGTACAAATTTTTGCTGCAGGCTGGTTAATTTTTTTTCATTTACCAGGTTAATATGCTGCCTGGTAAGTTCCCGCTGAATTTCTTTCCAGATGCGCTCAAATTCTATTTGCTGCAGGTTTACTTTTTCCTGTATTTCTTCCAGGATAGATTTGGGATCTCTTTCCAGGTGCATTTTAGCCTTGCTGCCCAGGTCTATCATTTTTCTAAGTGCGGCTACCCGTACCCGAAAGAACTCATCCAGGTTGTTGGAAAAAATACCGAGGAAGCGGATACGCTCTTTAAGCGGCACGGTATCGTCTGCAGCTTCCTGCAGCACCCTGTTATTAAAAGATAGCCAGCTAATATCCCTGATGATGGTTTTACGTTTTTGCAAAGCAGTTTTTTTTTATGCGAAGAAAAATAAGTTTTTAAAACTTATTTCAATCACGCAGCATATTAAGTTTGTATGAATTTTTTATTTTAGACTTGCAGTGTTTTCATTTTTTCAATAATTGATGTGGTAGAAATACCTGCTACAATTTGTGCAATTTTTACGTCTCCACCCGCTGCTAAAACTTCTTTGGCTCCTGCAATTTGATCAACGGTATAATCCCCCCCTTTTACCAATACTTCGGGCAATAAAGCAGTGATGAGATTTAGCGGCGTGTCTTCATTAAATAAAATAACAGCATCGGTCATTAATAAACTTGCCAGCATTAATGCTCTTGCCTGCTCACTGTTTATTGGCCTGTCCGGCCCTTTTAATCTTTTTACAGAATCATCAGCATTTACACCCACTACCAATACATCGCCATAAGAAGCGGCTTCGCTCAGCGATGCAATATGCCCCTCGTGCAAAATATCAAACACGCCGTTTGTGAAAACAATTTTTTTGTTTTGTAAGCGCCATCGGGTAGCCTGCTGCATTAATGCATCCAGTGTAATAATTTTAGCCGGTATGGCTTGTATGGATTTCATTTTTATTTTTGTTGATGTATGGTAAAAATAATAACGACAGCAATCCTGCAATTATAACAATGGCCGTGTTGGCTCCCCAAAGCAACCAGCCAAATGCAATGCCCACCGGCGATGCAATAGAATAAATTAAAAGTGTTTCCATTACAAAAATAGGGAAGGAGCCAATGCCGCCCGGTGTAAGTATCATGGCCAGTGTGGCAAATGATAAAACTGAAAATGCTGCTTTAATGCCCAGGTGCTGTGTGCCTTCCATAGCAGAAAAACCAATGTAAATCTGCAGCAGGTACATACTCCAGATAAATAAAGTATGCGCTACAAAAAGTTTTCGTTTTTTTAAATTTTTAATGGTGGTAAACCCGGCAGCCATACCCCTAATAAAATTATTTGTTTTTAAAATGATCCTGTTGTGAGGGAATTTTTTCACCAGCAATTTTAAAATAAAAAATAACAACCAAATTGCTACAAGGAGCAATATAAATTTTGCCCATAAAGGAAATGCGGCAGACTGCCCAATATCCTGCAGTTTGGCAGAAACATAACTGCCCACCAAATTTATCTGCAGCAAAACGGTAATGCCAATAAAGATGAGGTAACAAATCATATCAAAAGTTCTTTCTACCAGGATGGTACCAAAAAGTTTATCAATCTTTAATTTTTCGTAGCGGGCCAGCAGGCTGCATTTTAGTACTTCTCCCAGGCGGGGTATAGCAGCATTGGCCAGGTATCCTACCATGGTGCTGGCAAAAGTATTTTTGGTAGAGGGATGATAATCCAATGGCTCCATCAGCAGTTTCCAGCGGAGCGATCTGCTCAGGTGGCTGAGCAGGCTCATGATAACTACCGGTATCATCAACCAGTAATTAGCATTGGTTAAAGAATTATAAAAAG
>JAYVGA010000148.1:0-4384 GCA_043772635.1 Chitinophagaceae bacterium | reverse complement strand
ATCGTATTGCACCACGGTGTGCACAGGGCGGTTATTTTTTTCCTGTATGCGCTGAATTACTTTTTCAAAAGCCTTCATCAGTTTAAAAAGGGTAAGGGTTTGTATCTCCGTGCCTTCGCCGGCTTCTTCACCTATCTGCGATAATTCTTTTTGCAGGTTACCCCTTTTTATCATGAGCATGCGCTCTGCTTCCAGCTCCGCCAGTATTACAGAAGCTTCTTTAAATTTTTTGTATTCCAGAATTTTATCTACCAACTCCTGGCGGGGATCTATTTCATTTCCGGTGGCATCCAGTTCTTTGCGTGGCAGTAGCATTTTGGCCTTAATCCGCATCAGTGTGCTGATAAACAAAATAAATTCGCTGCTCAGTTCAATATTCAATTTTTCGCCCTGGTGTATAAACGCTAAAAAATCGTTGGTTAATTTGGTAATGGGAATATTGTAAATATCCAGCTCATCCCTTTCTATAAAAAATAACAGGAGGTCAAAAGGCCCTTCAAACTGGTCCAGCTTTATCTGGTAAGAAACAGGTGTCAAAATACAAAGTTTTATTATGCACAAAAAAATACCGCCCCTGTAAAGCAACTGCTTTACAGGGGCGGTAAAATTATGCTTTTTAGTTCTTAAAATTATAGGCAAATCCAATACCCATTAATTGCAGTATTTGGGGTGCCGGCCCTTTTTTAGAGTCCACGTTGCGGGTATTGTCGTCATAAATCATATCCAGGTTAAGGTTAAAGTTGATGTATTTGGTAAGTTTTGCACTTAACACATTACTCCAGAAGATATCTATGTTTTGTGGCTTGCTTTTGTAATTAGAAAAAAGATCAAGCTTGGTTTTAAAAGTCATGTTGGCACCTATTTTTTTCATATAGTTGGCAGATGCAAAAGCGCCAAATTCCTGGCGGGCATTTTTGCCTGCGGGTACGCCATACAGGGGTGCCAGCAAATCATCGCCTACAATAACCCAGCGGGCAGTGGCGGGCGAAAAGAAAAGAGAAAAATTATCATTGGGTTTATAATCCACACCAAGGGATAAAAGCACATAAGCCGGCATAAATGTTTTAGAAGTAATTGTTGCAGAGTCAAGCCCGGCTGCAGATTTGGTATAAGCATAGCCTTTTGCAAACTGGCTGCGGGCATTAAACAATGCTGCAGCATTTAATTTTTTGGTGAGTGCATAACCATATTTGCTGGTAAAGTCTATACGGTCGCTGGCTTTACGGCTGCCAAGGCTGGTGGTGTTTACAATGCCGTAAGCAATATCCAGGCTGTTATCCCAGGAGTTCTTATCTTTTTTATAAAAACCATAAAGGTTCATAAAAGCATTTAAAGAAAATGAAAATTTATCGCCACCAGCACTCCAGTTGCTTAAAGAGCCCTGGTTAATATTTAGGTTAAAGAGGCCACCTTTTTTCCAGGTTTTTTGTACGGTATCTGCAGCATCTTTTTTTATGGTTTTTTCAGATGCGTTTTTTAAATCTTTCACCGTGCCATCCTGAGCATTTAATGGTGTAAAAAAAGATAAAAAAGTAATGAGGGTTAAAAAGTTTTTTTTCATTTTAAAAAATTTCATAAAAAAAGCATTGTTGGTACTAAGACTAACAATGCTTAAAAATAGTTGTATTACAAAAATTATTTTTTAAGAGAATCTCTTATTTCCATTAACAACGCATCTGTAGATGATGGACCTGCGGGTGCTTCTGCGGCTTTTTTCTTCATTTTATTTATAGCTTTTAATGCCACAAATACAACCAGCGCAATTAATAAAAAATTTACAACCGAAGAAATAAAATTGCCATATGCAAACACCGGCCCCAGTTTTTGGGCTTCTACCAGTGAAGTTGTACCAGTGGCTGCAGCGGCTTTTGTGGCATCATTTAGCCCGATGTACATATTGCTAAAATCTTTTCCACTTACCATACCTATTAATGGTAACACCATACCATCAATAAATGCGGCTATAACTTTTCCAATGGCAGCACCCATTACAACCGCTGCTGCTAAATCTACCAGGCTACCGCCGGCAGCAAATTCTTTGAATTCTTTAATAAATCCCATAATAAAATTGTTTTTTGGTTAAATAAAATATCAAACGGTGCGTAATGTAGTAATATATTTAATTAAAAGTATATTTTATTAATATTATCTAGCCACATCATTTTTACTGGTAATAAATACCACAACTTTGCTGCTTATAATTTTTTATGAATCATAAATTTTTTAACTGGTTGCTTTTTATTATTCTTTCTTTTATATGGGGGAGCAGTTTTATATTAATGAAAGAAGGTCTGCAGCATCTAAGTGCTTACCAGGTAGCATCTATACGCATTATTTCTTCCGGTCTTATTTTATTGCCTGTGGCCCTGGTAAGCATTGGTAAAATACCCCGCATTAAATTTTTTGTAATATTTATGTCAGGCTTTTTGGGAAGCCTTGTACCGGCTTATTTGTTTTGCCTGGCCGAAGTAGGGATAGACAGTGCCCTGGCAGGAACACTTAACGCACTCACTCCCATTTTTGTAATCATTTTCGGTGCCTTGTTTTTTAATGCTAAAACATCTGCCAATAAAATCTGGGGTATTGTGCTGGCTTTTGCCGGTAGCTTATTACTTTTTTTTAGCCAGCCAAACTTTAGCCAAAACAGCAACCTGCTCTATATTCTTTTTGTAGTACTGGCTACAGCTTTTTATGGCATTAATGTAAATATGGTACATAAACACCTTAGCCATATTGGTTCGCTAAAAATAGCAGCGGTAGCACTAAGTTTAAATGCCATACCTGCATTGGTAGTGTTGTTTTTCACCGGTTATTTTAATAAAAATTATCTTAACACCGGTGTGCTCATTTCTACCGGTTACTCCTCTGTATTGGGTGTTTTTGGCACAGCCATAGCTTCTGTACTATTTTATGTATTGCTTAAAAGGGCAGGCGCCATATTTGCCTCGATGGTTACCTATGGCATACCGGTAATTGCTATTATGTGGGGCATAATTTATGGCGAACAGATTGGCTGGAAACAGCTACTGAGCATGTGTGTAATACTGGCCGGTGTGTGGGTGGCTAACAGAAAGTTAAAAAGTGGGCAATAGGCAATAGGCAATAGGCAATAGGCAATAGGCAATAGGCAATAGGCAATTCGTAAGCTACATCAAAATTGCATATGACTAATGACTCATTGACTATTTAAAAATGACTCATTGACTATTGCCTATTGCCCATTTTCAAACTCCGTCACAAATATTTTTAACGATAGAAGGCCCTTCATAAATAAAGCCGGTCCAAACCTGCACAAGCGATGCGCCTGCATCTAATTTTTCTTTTGCATCTGCTGCCGTAAAAATACCACCGCTTGCAATAATGGGAATTTGCCCTTTTGTTTTTTGATTTATATAATCTATAATTTGAGTGCTTCTTTTTTGCAAAGGCAATCCACTTAAACCACCAGCGCCTATCTTCTCACCAATGATTATTGACTGTGGACTTAATATCTTTCTATCTATGGTAGTGTTGGTAGCCACAAGCCCGTCTAAATTTATTTCCATTGCAAGATCAATTACATCGTCTATTTGCTCCAGGGTAAGATCCGGGGCAATTTTTAAGAGTATGGGTTTTTTAATATCATATGTTGAATTTTGGGTTTGAAGATTGGTCAGTATTTTTTTTAAAGAAGTTTTTTCCTGCAGCTCACGCAGGCCGGGTGTGTTGGGGCTGCTCACATTTACTACAAAATAATCTACATAAGGATGCAGGGTATTAAAACAAATTTCATAATCCTTCCACGCCTCTTCGTTAGGCGTTATTTTGTTTTTTCCAATATTGCCACCAATTATGAGTGGGCAGTTGGCAGTTGGCAGTTGGGAGTTGGCAGATGGCAATTGGCGCTGTGCACTCTGCCCACTGCCCACTTCCCACTGCCCATTTTCTTTCCATTCCTTTAATCTTTTCGCCACTACCTCCACTCCATCATTATTAAAACCCATGCGGTTTATCAAAGCTTTATCTGCCGGCAGCCTAAAAAGCCTGGGCTTATCATTGCCATCCTGTGGCAGCGGAGTTACCGTACCTATCTCTACAAAACCAAAACCAAGGGCTTCCAGTTCATTTAAATATTTTGCATTTTTATCAAAGCCTGCTCCCAGGCCCACCCTGTTTTTAAATTTGATATCAAAAATTTTGTATGGTGTATTTTCTTTGGGTTGATACCAGCGGGCAATTAGTTTTTTAATAAAGCCGATGCTGTATAAAACCTTTAAGGCATTCATTGAAAAGTAATGTACTTTTTCGGGATCAAACAAAAAGAGGAAGGAGCGTAAAAGAGCGTACATAGTTATTCTGCTTTTTTTAAAAGTTCAATCAGCTCTTTTTCTGAAATGGAATCTTT
>JAYVGA010000147.1:0-2366 GCA_043772635.1 Chitinophagaceae bacterium | reverse complement strand
TAATACAATGGTACTTGCGGGGTCATTCATGCCACTCATATCTCCAATACCCTGCATCATAGAAGGATCCATACCATTTGCCAGCATCATAGAATCTCTTTCTCTGGAAGATGAAGATGAAGGGGAAGAAGCCCCGGTAGAAAAAACAAAAGAAAGATTTTTATAGTTTGCTACATGGGCAGTTGATTTTCCTCCCTCCAGTATATAACTGCTTTCTGACCCGCCCATGCCACCCATCTTTGTTTTAGTTTCCATTTTTGAGGTTCCTTTTTCCAGCCTCATAACGGTATGTACACTGTCTTTTTTTAACCAATATACTTCTTTGCTAAACTCCGGTTCAGGATATTTTTGTGCATACACTATAATGCTCAGGCACAAACCAACAACTGATAAAATAAAATATTTCATAACTTTTTTCTTTTGAATTAAAAGGCTGGTTTACATTATTTTATTCTGGGTATATTTTAAATTGTAGTTTATATCCCTCTGCGACAATTTTAAATGCAGCCGTTATTCTTCTTCTTTATCTTCTTTACTTTTTTTATCTTTCTTACCTCCAAACCTCCAGCCTACAGATACCTGCACTACATTATTTTTGGCATCTTCACTGGTAAAGGATGGCTTTTGCGCACTTTGAATGTCTTTGTACACTTTAGCCAAACTCACATTATACCTGGCGCCAATTATTAATCCTGCCACCGGGTGTATTTCTGCACCCAGTGCATAACCATAATCAAAACGGTTATAATAATCCATAATTTTTCCGTAGGGGTTTGCAGTTCCGCCAGTGCTGGTACTGCTATCTGCCTGTGCACTAAGCAGTATAGCCGTTTGTGCACCAAACTGCAGCTGCACAAACTTTGTAATATTAATGCACATAAACTGCGACTGTGTTAAGTAATCCATATTTACATTGCCGGTATTGGTACTGGTTTTATAATTATAGCCCTGGCGGCTAAACAATATTTCTGTGCGGGAGCTGATAATTTTTTTAGACGGAGGAGCTAAAAAAATTCCGCCGTGAAAGCCTGACCTGTTGCTGCTGTTAAAATTAATATCAGAGCTTTTAGAAACTTTTGCAAAGTTTAGCCCGGCCTTAAAACCAAACTGTGCATGCACAAAAAATGGAGTAATCATCATCAGATAAAATAGCATCTTTTTCATATTAAGTGTTTTAGTTTTTTTTATAAAATTTTCTCTATAGAAATTCAAGTAGCTTAGTAACCCACAATCCTTAACTCACAACTCACAACTCACAACTCACAACTCACAACTCTCTAATCGCTGCTCTTCCAGTTTATACCAAAGGCAAAAACGGTAAATTCTTTTAGTTCCATATTTTTTACCCACACAAAACCGTATTCCCCTGCCTCTAACTGTTCGGGTAGTTGTACCTGGTAATTATCTTTACTGATCGTTTTTACACTAAAGTTGATGAGCTTTCCTTTTGCTTCGTCTTTATCATTAAGTACGCCCTCTTTGCTTGTAATAGTTACTTCTCTTTTTTGTTCTACCGGTACAAAAAGATAAAGTTTAATGTAAGAAGTAAGGTCTATAACATCGCCACTGGTTTTTATAAAAAACACAATATCTTTTTTTGCAACAAAACGAATAGGTGAAGATGGGGCATCCATACTTAAAAATTGTTTGGCGCCTTTTAACCCCAGCACTTTCTTTTTAGAGAGCATGAGGGCATTGGCATTTTCTAATTTTATAAGTTTGTTGCCATTGTTATCATAGTAATAAGGCTGGTTAATATATTCGGGTGTGGGCAAAACAATTTCTGCTTTTGCTATTGGTTTTGCCAGCGGCTTTTTTGCAGTTTTAGTTTGATGCTTTACAATTATGGTATCATACTTTACACCTTTTTTTACAGTATTGGTTTGGCTATGCGCCTGCTTAGGTAAACACAGCGCAGTAATTAAAAAAAGCGGTACAAAAATTAAAAACTTTCTCATCAGTATAATTTTTAAAAAATAAACTTAAGATGCAAGGGGTTATTTATCAAACCACAAAAGTTAGTGGTAAACATTAATTTTATTTTGTAAAGCTAACACGCCAGTTTTTTTTATACATCCCCCAAAACAGTGATTTGGATTGTATCGCTCATAATCACCTTAAAAGGTTAGGCGATATTTTACACCATCATTCATCTTCTTTTATTTGCTTTACTGTAAATTTTACATACACTTCACTGCCTTCTTTTCCAATTAATAAAACAGTTTGCTCCTCTTCTTTGGCCTCAAATTTTACCTGCTGGGGATATGCAGCAAGAAAAGAAGCTGCAAATACATTTGCCTGAGCATTGGTACCGCCATACCTGTCGCCACGGCCGCCAACAGGCGGACAGTCAAAATTTAACAGGG
>JAYVGA010000146.1:0-17412 GCA_043772635.1 Chitinophagaceae bacterium | reverse complement strand
TACGAAGATGAAAATAATATGGTATGGGTATGTACAGTAGGTGGCGGTTTATGTAAATATGATTACCTGAGTTCGATATTTGAAATTATTGAACCGGTTAAAAAATACGCTATTTATGTAAGGCACCTGCTGCCAGATGGGCCATTGTTTTGGCTGGCTACAGACAACGGAATTTTGCTGTATGATTTTAAAAACAATGTAGTGGTAAAACATCTCATCCTCAGTACAGCCGGGCTTTCCAATGTATGCTATGCAATTGAAAAAGATAACCAGGACTTTTTTTGGGTAAGCACTAATACAGGTATTTATAAAATAAATCCGCAAAATGATTATTCGGTTCAACATTATAATATGGGTAACGGACTTTCTTTTTTGGAATATAATACTGCCTGTGTTTTTAAGCAAAGTGATGGCACACTTTTATTTGGAGGGGTGGGGGGCATTACAAAGTTTAACCCTGCTGCTTTGAAAGAAAATGATTTTAGCCCTGTGCCACTCATTACTTCAATCCAGGTTAACGATGTTCCACTGCAATCAAAAACTTCCCCTTCCCGTATCAGCAATATTTCTCTTAAATACAATCAGAATTTTATTACTCTCCATTTTGCTGTAACAAATTTTTCCAATCAAAATAATAACCAGTTTGCTTACCGGTTAAAAGGACTTACCGATAACTGGACAAATTGCGGCAACAGAAATTTTGTGAGTTATACCAGCTTGCCGCCAGGCGAATATTTTTTTGAACTCCGTTCGGCAAATAGTGATGGCAAATGGAGTGAAGGAAAAATAACAGTGGGTATCACTATTCATCCTCCCTGGTGGAAAACATGGTGGTTCAGGATAGCTGCGCTCTCCCTGCTATCGGGTTTTATAACATGGCTTGTTACAAGAAGAATCCAGGTGATACGCCGGGAAGCTACATTAAAACAAAAAATTACCGAAACAGAAATGATGGCACTGAGGGCACAAATGAATCCTCATTTTATTTTTAACAGCCTTAACAGCATAAGGGAAATGATTTTAAGCAATGAGAACAAAGAAGCATCACATTTTCTCAGCAAGTTTGCTCACCTCATAAGAGTTACTTTAGATCAATCAGGCCAACCTTTTATTTCCCTTCGCAATACTATAGATTATCTTAGCCGATATGTGGAAATGGAGCAAATACGCAATGCCAATTTTACCTGCACTATAACTGCGGTAAAAGAACTGGATATGGATGAAACTGTTTTACCACCCATGCTTATACAACCCTTTATTGAAAATGCCATCTGGCATGGCCTGAGCAACAGGAACAAAAACATTCACATCAATGTTACTTTTACAAAGCAGGCTAATAAATTAATTTGCACCGTGGAAGATAATGGAATTGGCATTAATCAATCTTTAGAAAATAAAAAAACATCTGTTTGGCAAAATTCAGGTAACGGTAATCTGCACAATTCGGTTGGTATTGAAAATATCAAAAACCGTATTTTTCTTTTAAACGAAAAATACAAACTGCAAAACAGTGTTACCATACAGGATAAAAAAAATATAGCCGGCCAAAAAGAAACCGGCACTTTAGTTACACTCCATTTACCAATTGAAATAAACGAAGCATGACCACAATAAAAACAATTTTAGTGGATGATGAGCCAAGAGGGCTTAGCTCCCTTCAAAAACTATTGCAGATAAATTGCGAAGCAATTGAAATAGTTGCCTGCTGCAGCAATGCAGCAGAAGCAGCAGAAGCTATTAACCGCCTGCAGCCACAGTTGGTTTTTTTAGATATTGCCATGCCCGAAGCAAATGGATTTGATTTACTGCAAAGCCTGCCGGCAATAAATTTTGAAATTATTTTTATAACTGCACACAGTAATTTCATGACACAGGCTTTCAGGTTTAGCGCTGTAGATTATTTATTAAAACCTGTAGATGATGAACTGCTGAAAGAGGCAGTGAAAAGAGTTCAAAAAAAAGTGGATGAAAAAACTGCCGGACAAAGCATTGAAACTTTTTTGCATAACATACACCAAAAAGGGAGTTCCCAAAAAATGAAATTATGTATTCCTTCCTATAAAGGATTTCAGGTGGTGCAGATACAGGATATTATTTATTGCGAAGCCAGCAGCAATTACACCAACTTTCATTTTACCAACCGCCCAATTATTTGTGCAAGCAAACCCATTCATGAATATGATGAACTGCTGAAAGACTCCAATTTTATCCGCACCCATAAATCGTTTATGGTAAACCTGGAGCATGTAAAAGAATATATCCGTGGCGAAGGAGGATCAATCGTACTTACCAACAATCATGAAGTGGAAGTGTCCCGTAGAAAAAAAGATATGCTGATGACGAGGATGAAAGAGTATTATAAGTTTTGATCAATAATTTATTATTAATCAAATAATAAAATTTTTCGCTGCAATTCTTTATCCGTTGCCGCAGTTAATGTATACACAAACGGCTTAGATGCTGGCTAAGCAACATTCTTTTTTACAGTGCAGCCATAACAATTAATTTTTATCTTTCAGCATTTGTAATAATACCTTATTCTGTTCATCAAGCAACTTTATTTTATTTTGCATATCAGTAATTTGCTGCTGTTGTTCCTGCACTGCCTTTACCAGCGGCACTACAAATTCTGCATAGCGAAGTCCATATACGCCGTGTTTATTCCGTGGCTTATCTACTCCGCTAAATTCAAACCCAACTTGCCTGGCAGCTTCTTCCACTTCCTGTGCTATAAAACCTGTCCACACCATTTGTTCTTTTTCGGCAATGGCTTTTTTCATGTTTTCATCAGGCTCTCTTTCTTTGAATTCATTTAGCGCTTTGCTTAGTGCTGTTACATCAAGTTGATAGGTTACCGGCCGCAACTTCAAAATAAAATCCAGACCTGCAACATTCTCCCTGATATTTTTTTTGTACCGTCCGTCGCTGATGTTTGTCCAGTTAGCATAGCCACCATACGACCAGTTAGCCGAGTTGCCGATGCGCACCGTACTGTTATCAGGACAGGAAGAAACATTGCCAATAGCGATTGAATTGTATTGGCCGCTAAAGCTCACATTAGCCTCCGCTCCTATCAAGGTATTGTTCCATCCTAAATTATAGTTGTGGCCGGCTCTGTACCCAATTGCTGTATTGTAACTGGATGCTGTAGTTAAATTGAGCGCTTCATAACCTATGGCAGTGTTTCTATTGCCAGTTGTATTTGCGTAATGAGCTGCCTCGCCTACACTTGTATTATAGTGCCCCATGGTATTGCTTCGCAAAGCCTGGTTTCCTATAGCCGTGTTACTTACACCGGCGGTATTGGCATAAAGCGTTTGCTGGCCTATGCCAGTATTCGACCATCCATAGGTGTTAGAATAAAGCGCATTTGCACCCATGGCCGTATTATCGAAGCCGTTGACATTGTTATAGAGGGCATTCGAGCCGCTGGCGGTGTTATAGTATCCCGTAGAATTAAACCTAAGGGCATTTGCACCGTTGGCAGTGTTGCCGTAGCCGGTGGAATTAGTTAGCAGGGAATTTGAACCAATAGCGGTATTATCATCTCCCGATGTATTGGAAGAAAGGGCAAGAGAACCATTGGCCGTATTTCTGTTTCCCGTTGTGTTGAGATATAAAGCCCGATACCCCATACCTGTATTAAAATTGCCGGTTGTATTGGAATAGCCGCACCCCACGCCTACAAATGTGTAATTGAATCCGCTCACATCTCTTGCCGATAAAACAGTAGTGCCCCCAATGCGATAAACCGAGTCGGTATTAATGCTGCCCACTACATCTAATTTAAAAGCAGGTGTTCCGGTGCCGATGCCTGCGTTTTGAGTAGAAGCGGTAAAGGCAGACAATAACAATTGGGTTATGATTATTAGTTTTTTCATTTTGCTGATTTATTTTTTTGAACAACTTCACGGGTTTTAAAACGATGCAACTTGATTGTTGTTTGTTTTATTCCTTCATTATTAAACTTTTTTCGTTTTTCATTTTGCTGCAGCCCCAATTCAATTTGTTGTTGAAAAGCCACAATGTTTTTATTCGTTTCTAAGCAGAGGTCGTGAAGTGTTTTTTGTAATGAATCTATCATAGCCTGGTTTTCCTGGAGCGCTTTTACCAGAGGCACTACAAACTCTTCGTAACGCAGGCCATACAAGCCTTTTTCTCCGGAAGGTTTTTCTACTCCGCTAAATACAAAGCCCGTTTCTGTGGCAGCCTTTTCAACATCCTGCGCAATAAAACCCGTCCATATCATTTTCTCTTTTTCCAAAATGGCGGCTTTAAAGTTTTTATTGTTGGTGCCTGATTTTCCCCGAGCCACGATTGTATGTAAGCCGGCGGCATCTAAATTGTATGTTACGGGTTTTAGCTTCATTATAAAATTGAGGCCGGTTACATTTTCTTCAATGTTTTTTTTGTAGCGGCCATCGCTTATGTTTGTCCAGTTAGCATAACCACCGTACGACCAGTTGGCAGAGTTGCCAATGCGCACTGTACTTCCACCGGGACAGGTAGCTAAATTTCCAATTGCTATTGAATTGTATTGCAGGTTAGAGCTTACATCTGCTTCGGCGCCTATAATAACATTGTCGCTTGCCATGTTATACGAATTAGCCGCTGCATATCCTGCTGCTGTATTGTATTCCGACATGAGTGTTGAATAAAGACTTTGAAAGCCGGCAGCGGTATTATAATTTCCATGAAGCCTGTTTGAAAAAAGTGCCTGCTGCCCAACGGCCGTGTTCTGCGAGCCGTCGTTGGCAAATAGTGCTGTTTCACCAACTGCCGTGTTATAAGTTCCAATTGAGTCGGCAAAAAGAGCAGCATATCCAATGGCAACGTTGTTGGAACCTCGTTCATTATAAGCTAATGCGTTGGCGCCCGCTGCAGTGTTATTTTGTCCAAATGTTAGCGATGGCAAGGCATTGAATCCAATAGCAGTGTTGTCTATTGTTACCTGAGTCAGAGAGCCTGAACCTATGGCAGTATTGTATCTTGAAAAATAATAGGAATTCATTACTGAATAGCCTGCACCAGTGTTGTTGTCGCCTGCAATGCCACTAAGTGCACGATGGCCTAAACCTGTATTATTATTGTTGTTGCCCAGGAATGAACTTTGGCCAGTCCCTGTGTTGTTGCTGCCCGTGCCATTATAAGCAGCAAAATTCCCGGCAAAACTATTTTGCAAACCCGATACAGAAAGAACTGGTCTTCCCGCCATACGATAGAATGAATCGGTATTGATGCTTCCATTTCTTACATCTAATTTGTATAAAGGTGTAGTGGTGCCAATGCCCACATTTTGTGCCAGGGCAATATGATAACTAAGTATAAATACAATGCTGAAAGTTGTTGTTTTCATTGCAATATTTTTTATTTCTTTTCAACAATGGTTATTAATTTTTCAATCATCTCTCTTTGTTCTTTGTTTTCTTTTTGTAAGGCCTCAATCATTTGTTGTTGCTCCTGCACCGCTTTTACCAGTGGCACAACAAACTCTGCATAACTCAGCGCATAATTATCTTTTTCATTTGATGGGCTATGAACGCCGGAAAAATCAAAGCCTGTTTTTCGGGCCGCTTCTTCTACTTCCTGGGCAATAAATCCTGTGTAGGTAATGGCCTCTTTTTCTTTCAAAGCTTTTACATAAAAGGCATTCGTTTCACCCGTTAAATCTGTTGCAGCACCTTTATGTAAAAAGTCGTTAAGTGCGGTTGCTTTGATGCGATAGGTAACGGGCCTTAACTGGTTGATGAAAGAAAGCCCCGGCACGTTTTCCTGTACATTGGTTTTAAAGCGGCCATCGCTAAAAGTGCTCCATCCTGCCCACCCGGCGTATTGATTTGTGGCAGGATTTCCAAAAAAAGCCCGGCTACTGCCGGCTACTACGGTACCTTGCCCAATGGCTATTACATTAAAATAACCGTCGCCATTTGTATTGGTATTTGCACCTACAAACACATTATTATAGCCGTGGTTATTTGCAATACCGGCGTGGTAGCCCACTGCTGTATTATATTCTGAGCTGGTGGTATTGGCTAAAGCAAAAGACCCCACTGCCGTATTTCTGTTTCCGGTAAGATTGTTAAGATGTGCGTAAGCCCCCACCGCTACATTGGAGCTGCCCGGTAAATTAGCGGAATAGGAGCCCAATGCCCTATAGCCTGCGGCCAAATTGGAGTTACCAGTATTATTCACACCGGCATCGTGCCCAATAAATAAATTGTCTATTCCTTTTATAGAAGTTATTGTGAATCCCCCAATACGGTAAACCGAATCGGTATTAATGCTGCCGTTTTTTACATCTAATTTAAATTCAGGAGTAGTGGTGCCAATGCCTACGTTTTGTGCGGATAAGTTCATTTCGGCATTCAGCATTACAATGAGTATGATTATTTTTTTCATGATCATTTATTTTTATTTTCCAAAATTTCAAGGCGTTTGAATAATAGTTCATTTTGTTTTTTTAATTCTTCAATCATCAACTGCTGCTCCTGCACCGCTTTTACCAGTGGCACTACAAACTCTGCATAACGTAACCCATAAACGCCCTGTTCATTTCTTGGTTTATCTACACCACTGAAATTAAAACCAGCAGATGTTGCTGCGGCTTCCACTTCCTGCGCCACAAAACCTGTCCAAAGCATTTGTTCTTTTTCTGCTATTGCTTTTTTCATAAAAGCGTCCTGTCCTTCTATTCTTTCTTCTTTAAATTTTTGGCTAAGGGCACTCACATCTAAATTGTAAGTAACGGGCCGCAGTTTTAAAATAAAGGAAAGACCAGCCACATTTTCTTTTACATTTTTTTTAAACAGGCCATCACTAATATTAGTCCAGTTGGCAAATGCTTCGTAACTCCAGTTGGCCGAATTGCCAATGCGTACTTTACTGTTATCGGTGGCAATGGCTAAATTGCCCAGCGCAATAGCGTTGTATTGACCATTAAAACTGAGGTCCGCTTGTGCACCCATAAAAGTATTGTTCCAGCCGGATGCATAATTCGCACCGGCATTAAAACCAACGGCGGTATTAAATTCTGCATTATCAGTACTATAAAGGGCATTGGTACCAATACCTGTATTGTGGGAGCCTTTTGTAAAATACAAAGCCTTAGCACCTAATGCCGTATTGGAAGATGATGTTTGATTCCAAAGCAGCGCCATATCACCCACTGCCGTATTGTAAGATCCGTTACCGCCCAGTGCCTGAAACCCGAGCCCTGTATTTGACGAACCCGTAGTATTAATATTGAGGGTATAAGCACCTATAGCAGTGTTTCTTTCTCCTGTGGTATTTTGCTGCAAAGCCTTAGAGCCCAACGCCGAATTAAAATCACCGATAGTAGTGGCCGCAAGCGCTTCGGAGCCAATTGCCGTATTATCCCAACGGGTATTGTTCTTCAGAGAATTGTAGCCCACGGCCGTGTTTTGGCCGCCTGCTGTATTTTGTGATAATGCAAAAGCACCTAAGGCAGTATTTTTAACTCCTGTAGCATTTCTGTTTAGTGCCTGGTAACCAATACCCGTAAGAAAGGCCGGCGTGGTATTATTGGCCAGGGCATCTTTGCCAATAGCAATATTGTTAGAAGCCGTATTGTACTCCAGTGCCCTTGACCCTATGGCGATATTATCATTACCTGCAGCATTATTATCAAGGGCATTAAAGCCCATGCCGATATTGTGAGATCCGTTTACCACTCCCTCCTGGGCAAGGCCGATAGCAATATTAAAGATGCCAAAATTGAGCGCATTTCCATCACCTGCGCCAAGCAAAATATTGCCGGCACGTGCCGATAAAAAAGTGTATCCACCAATACGGTAAACCGAATCTGTATTGATACTGCCGTTTCTTATATCCAGTTTAAAAGCTGGTGATGTGGTTCCGATACCAACGTTTTGTGCAAACCCTGAAATTGCCAAAAAAATTGTAACGAAAATGAAAAATACCCTTCTCATAAAATGAATTTAAATTTTGAATGCAGCATAATAAAAACCGGTAATTACAAACCCAAAGTTGTATTGATTGCCTGCGCTTACCAATACCTCAATTGGGTGAAAATTTGAATGGTCAAATGTGAATGGTGAATTGTGAATGGTGAATCAATGCCGTTTACTTAAGAACAAATGTTCAATAATCAATTTTCAATTATAAAAGGCAGGTGCATTTTTATTGAAATTTTTTTTTGTTGAGTCCCTACAATAATGTAGGGAAATATTGAGCATTATTTCTTTCCATATCTTAAGTCAACGGCATTGAATTGTGAATGGTGAATTATGAAATGTTTCAGACCTGCTATACCAGCCTTTCCCTGATGGCTTTGGCCACCGCTTCAGAAGCAGAAGCTACGTGGAGTTTTTTGTAAATGTGCTTTACATGTGTACGCACCGTTTCGTAAGAGATAAAAATTTTATCGGCTACATGGTGCAGGTTATTGCCGTTAGTCATCAGTAAAAGAATTTCTTTTTCACGGCTGCTTAATAAAAATTTTTCATCGTTGTTGGGAGCAGGCGGTGCAATTTGCTGAAACAACTTCAGCACCCGGTTGGCTATATAAGGGCTCATGGGCGAGCCGCCGCTGCTTACTTCCTGTATGGCTTCTACCAGGCGTGCAGGAGAAATAGATTTAAGAATATAACCCGATGCCCCTGCACAAATGGCATCAAAAATTTTATCATCATCTTCAAAAACAGTCTGTATTAAAATTTTTATTTCAGGCCATCCCCCAATGATGTTTTTTGTTGCAGTAATGCCATCCATGCCCGGCAGTTCAATATCCATCAGTACTACATCAGGATTGGTTCTTTTTATTTTAAAATCAAGATCATCTGCATCTGAAAAAGCACCGCAACAGCTAAGGCCTGCCGTGCCGTTACAGATGGCTTCAAATCCATTCCGCATCAGTTTATTATCTTCAAATATGGCAACTTTTATTTCCAATATATTTTTTATAAAGTAACAAAACTATTTTTACTGAACCTGTACCTCCATCGGGTGAAAATTAAATTGCAACTGCACAATGGTTCCTTTACCGGGTTGCGAATCAATTTTAAATAAAGCGTTCAATTCTTTGGCCCTTGCATCCATATTGGTAATGCCATTACCGGCGGGTACACCGTTTATTACAAATCCTTTTCCATCATCCTTTACCTGCACCATTACAGTTTCTGTTTCTTTTTTCATGGAAAAAAAAATATTTTTTGCATCAGAATATTTTACGGCATTGTTTATAGCTTCTTTAATCAGCAGGTAAATATTTTTGCGGGTCTGCATTGCAGGGCTGTATGTACGCAACACTTCATCAATATCAAAATGCAATTGTATTCCTTTACCCCCGCACAGGTTCATGGCATAAGACTGCAGCTTAAAGATGATGCGTTCAAAGCTGTCATTTTTTGGATTGATTGTCCAGATAATATCACTCATTTTTTCCACCATCTCTTTTGAGTTATCAGAAATATACTGCAGGTATTCTCCTGCATCTTTATCCTTATGCTCTTTCATTTTTTGTTTTGCAATTTCGCTGAACAGCGCAACGCCGCTAAGTGTGGCACCCACTTCATCATGTATATCACGGCTTATCCGCAGCCGGATATCTTCAGCTTCTTTTTCTTTTTCTGTTTTTATTAATTGCTCCTGTGCCAGTTTTAAATCCGTAAGTGATTGCGCCAGCTGTTTGCTTAATTGTTTGTTTTGCCTGTAGCGGTACAAACCATACACTACAAATAGTAAAATAACACCGGTAATAACAAACAAAAGATTTTTTTGCTGAGCCTGTTTTGCAGCTAATGCCAGTTGCAGTTGTTTTTCTTTTTTCAGCAGCTCCAGTTCGTTTTGTTTTTTTACGAATTCTTTTTCACGGTTTTGCAACGCCAGATTTTTTTCTGAAGCCTGCAGCCTGCTTATTTCTGATTGCTGGGTAAGTAGGGTAAGCTGCTGCGATTTTTTAACATCAAGCAACAACTGTTGTTCAATGGTTTTATTTTTTAGCTGCAGCTGGTAAGTAAAAATTTGTTGATCAGCCTGCAGGTTCTTTATTTGCTGCTCTCTTTTTTCCGCAGCATACCTTGCACTCAGCTCCATCACTGTTTTTTCTTTTTTAAAAGTAAGTATAGAATCTCTCAGATGAGAATAATGCCTGAAATAATGGTAGGCAGAATCGATGCTGTTGTTTTGCTGAAAGGCTTCTGCCAATAACATATTTGCTTCAAGTGTAGCAGCAATGTAATTAAACTGTGCTGCAAGGTTTTTTACAATCCTAAAGTGAACGATAGCGCTGTCCACCTGGTCCATTTTCAATTCAGTTTTGCCCAGGTTAACAGCAATGCTCATTATATCGTAGGCAAATAAATCGTCATCAACCCTTAACTTATATGCTTCCTGCAAATAATGAAGGGCAGGTTCATAATTTCCCTGCCGGTATGATAAAATACCTTTCAGTTTTTTTTCTGCCATCTTTCCGGATACATCACCTAACGAAGCATTGAGTTTGTCATATTCTTTTATGGCTTTTGTTGCCTGGTCATATTTATCCTGTAAAATAAAAACCTCTGCATAGTTAGCCCAAACTCCACGCAGTTGTATTTTATCGGCAGATGATGGCTTAACTGCCAGGGCATAACTCAGGGTTTGTTCTGCATCTTTTGCATTATCCGAAATAAGATATAACTGCCCAAGCATAGATGCTGAATTAAATATTTTTGCTTCGCTTTGTAATTGCTCAGCAAGCTTTACAGCCCATGAAAGATAATAGACGGCGCTGTCTGATTCTAAAGTGAAAAAAAAGTTACGGCCGAAATTATGAACAGCCCACTGCAACTTGCTTACATCACCGGAAGCTGCAATAAGTGGGATAGCCCTGCGGTATAATTTTTGGGCACCGGCATAGTCAGCGGTATTTGCAATTTGCCTGGCCAACTGGTGATAGCTAATGCCAAGAAAAAGATTGTTTTTGTATTTTGTAAACAATGCAATTGCCTGCTGCAGATTTTGTTTTACTTCATCGCCTTTATTTCTATAAAATAAAGCACTGCCCCTTGCAAGATAATATTTGGCAAGACCGGCTTCGTAGCCTGCACTATCCGAAATGGGTTTTATTTTTTGTGAGTAAAAAAGCGATGAATCAATTTTAAGTCTGTTTAAATAAAGTGCTGCTATTTCGTAGAGCAGGTCAACTTTTTTTGGAATCGTCATTGATTTTTGCAGGGAGAATAATAATTCAGGAATAACAGGAGCAGGAGCAACAGTTATTTTTTTTGTCCCTTCACTTATTTTAAGAACAGCATGAAGTGTATCTCCGCCACTGAGTTGCGAAAAAACAGGATGCAATACAAAAAACGAAAGTAAAAGAGAAAAATTTTTTTTCATAAACCTCTTTTAAAAATATAGTACCTGTATAAAGTTGCGATTTTTTTTTTGGTTTAATATTTTTTAATTTTTCTTTTATAATGGCAGTATGGTCATTTATTCCGAAAATAATTTTAATAATTGCAGAAGTTCTAAATAGTTTCTGGTTTTAAAAATACACGCTATTAAGCTGGGCAAAAGCCTGATACAGTGCTGTTAAAATTATTTTCTCACTTTGGCTAATCAAAAGGGGAGTACAGCAGCAGAATAATTTTTTTTCAATATTCCAATTTTCAATAATCAATGTTCAGCAGAAAAACTATACCCTGGTATCACTTGTGCAAAATCTTTGCCGGTTAACTGGCTTTCCATCCAGGAATGTATATCAAAGTAAAACGAAAACCCTCTTTCGTAGTGCGCCTTAAAAATGCTGTTTATCTGTTGCTTTAATTCTTCTAATTGATACTGTCTCTGTTTTCCTGTATCAATGCCGGAAATTGTTTTAAAAAAATCCAGCATAATTTTTTCACATTTATACAACCGTTCTGTTTTGTGCATAAGGCGGAGATATGAACGTACCTGGTATTCGAGCAATTCATAATTTTTTAAATCGTAATGAATAAACATGAGCAACAGTTTTGCAAAACTGAATTCTTCCATTCCCTCATTGGTATTATTCATTATTTTTTGTATCATTTTAAGTGCTGCCCTGTAATCCTTTATTGCATAATTATTATACGCTGTAAAATACCAAAGCATTATCTTGGCTTTCATACTAAAATTATTACCCACTCTATCCATAGTTGTTTTCTCAAGCATCAAAAATTCCAGTGCCTTTGTAAACTCACCCCTTCTGTTGTAATAGATAAAAGAATAATTATACCATCGTTCATATCCCATCAAAAATTTTTGCTGATTGTGTATCTTATCTATAAGTGTTTTAAATTTGTTTATGTTCTCTTCAAATCCTTTATAAATACCGCTTCGTATGCAAAGCCAAAGATGCTGCAGATATTCTGCTATTGTGGTGGTATCAATCTTATCAGAATGGCTTGTACGTAATTCTAAATATACTTTTGAAGTTTCAAATGCTTTTTCAGGCTTACCAATAGCCATATAATAATCACACAAACCCATATTTCTCATTGCTAAGGCGGTACGGCTCATCATATCGCTTTCGGTTGTGTTTAAAACAGGCGTCATTAGTTTAGTAAGCTCATCTTTCTCTTTTTTGGTGCGGCAGTATAATTTTTTTCTCAGGTACAGGCGTTGGTAAGAAAACAGGTCGCCTACCTCAGTATAGTTTTGTATAATATTAAACGTCTGCTTTTTCTCTTCTAATATTTGATGCACCCTGCTCACACTTGGGTCGTCCACATTAAACATTTCTCTTAGATACTCCATAAGCAAAACATAAAAATGCCGAATGAAAGCATCATCATCCCAGGTTACTTTTTTTATTTTTTTCAATAACCGTTCACTTTGGCCATGCAGCCCTTTATAGTGTAATACTTTGTATGTTTCAATCAGATCAGTATGGTCGCTGTCCAGATCTTTGTAAGCCCCATAAGATTTTATGGATGCAATTATTTGATCAAATAAATATTTTTTTACTGCCGGAAAATTAGTGACTTTATTTTTTGCAATAAATTTTTGATTGATTTTTTTTTCTTCATAACTCAATTGTTTATCAAGAATGTCAAACAGTTTAAGGTAGCTTTTATCACCTTGCTGAAATTGGGTGTATAATTTAAAATATCGCTTTTCTGTTTTGCTCAGCGACTTCACCAATTCATATATTTCTTGTAATAAACTTGTTTTCATTGCAACGTAAGATACTTACTCCTTTTAAAATTATCAATAAAAACTACTGGTAGGATTTTATCTATTTTGGTTATAAATAATTGAAAATTAAGCCTTAAGAATTTATTTAGATACGATTGCATTTGACAAATCAATTACATATAGGTTGGTGATTTGCCCAATTGCCGGATAATTTTGATGGAAATATTTATAAAATGAAAAAGTTTTACAGCTCAATTATCTGCTCACTATGCTTAATGATAATTTCGATCTGCAGTTTTGGTGCGGCACCAACTATACCTTCCAGTAATATAAGTTTCAGCTCCATAGATGGTGCTTCAATTTTTTTGAGCTGGACACCGGGAGATGGTGCAAACCGAATTGTAGTAATTAGACTGGGGACTGCGGTAACTGCAGTGCCGGTTAACGGAGTGGACTATAATGATGATGCGGTTTTCGGAAATGGCGATGCCATTTTACCAGGACAGTTTGTGTTGTATGATAATAGCGGCGCAGGTATCAACGTAACAGGATTGCAACCCAATACTGTTTACCACTTTCGTATTTATGAATATAATGGTACGGGTGCCGCCACCGAATATCTAACCACATCTTTTTGCCACCGCCAGCCAATCAACAGTGGCCGCTCCTGCAACCAGTGCAAGTAATATACTTTTCAGCAATGTTACCGGTAACTCCATTACTTTAACCTGGACCAATGGTAATGGCGCTAACCGGCTTGTATTGGCACGTAGCGGCAGTGCTGTAAATGCCAACCCTGTTGATCTTATCTCTTATTCTGCAAGCTCCTTTTTTGGCTTTGGTTCAGAAATTGGTACGGGCAATTTTGTTGTTTTAAACAGTAATGCAAACACAGTTGACGTAACCGGTTTACAGCCTGGCACTACTTATCATTTTTCTGTGTTTGAATACAATGGTAACAGCACGCCTGTGTATCGCAGCACATCACCTGCCACCGGAAGTAGAATTACCAATGTAAGACCATCAATGGCTTCAGGTAATATAAATTTTTTCTTCATTGATGGTGCTTCAATGTCTCTAAACTGGACACCGGGTAATGGCAGCCGCAGAATTGTGGTAGCAAGAGCCGGCAGCGCTGTTACAGCAGTGCCGGTTGATGGAGTTGATTACGCTGCGGATGCTAATTTTCAACTGGCGGCAGAAATAAGTACGGGGCAAAGAGTGGTGTATGATGATGCAAGTTCCGCCGTTGACATCAGTGGCTTATTGCCCAATACTGTTTATCACTTTCGCATTTATGAATATGATGGAGCAGGTGGCAGTATTGCCTATCTCACTACAAGCTTTGCAACCGGTAACCAATCCACTGCTACAACACCCACTGTACAGGCAAGTAGTGTAAATTTTATTGCTGTTACCGGAAATTCTATGACTATTTCGTTTACCAATGGAAACGGGGCTGGAAGATTAGTAGTGATGAAAGCTGGCAGCGCTGTAAATGCCGACCCGGTTACGTTAACTTCTTATAACGCCAATGGAGGTTTTGGGTTTGGTACCGAGATAGGTATCGGTAACTTTGTTGTAGCTAATACTTTTGGTAATTCGGTAGATGTTACTAATCTGCAACCCGGTGTTACCTATCATGTGGCTGTGTATGAATACAACGGAAATAGTACTCCGGTTTATTTAACCACCAACCCTGCACGGGGAAATCAATTAACGAATAACCGTCCTGATGTAGCATCCAGTAATATAAATTTTTTCTTCATTGATGGTGCTTCAATGTCTCTAAACTGGACACCCGGAAACGGTAGCCGCAGAATTGTAGTGGCAAGAGCTGGTGCTGCTGTTACAGCAGTGCCTGGAGATGGAGTTGATTATGCTGCGGATGCTAACTTTCAACTGGCCGCAGAAATAAGCACAGGGCAAAGAGTAGTGTATGATGATGTAAGTTCCGCAGTTGACATCAGCGGCTTATTACCCAATACTGTTTACCACTTTCGCATTTATGAATACAATGGAACAGGCAGCAGTATTGCTTATCTCACTGCAAGCTTTGCAACCGGTAATCAATCCAGTGCCACAACACCCACTGTACAGGCAAGTAGTGTAACTTTTAGTACTGTTGCCGGAAATTCTATGACGGTATTGTTTACCAATGGAAACGGGGCAGGAAGATTAGTAGTGATGAAAGCCGGCAGCGCTGTAAACGCCGACCCTGTTACGTTAACTTCTTATAACGCCAATGGAGGTTTTGGGTTTGGTACGGAGATAGGTATCGGTAATTTTGTTGTAGGTAACACATTTGGTAATTCTGTAGATGTTACTAATCTGCAACCCGGTGTTACTTATCATGTGGCTGTGTATGAATACAAAGGAAATAGTACTCCTGTTTATTTAACCACCAACCCTGCACGGGGAAATCAATTAACCAATAACCGCCCTACTGTAGCATCCAGTAATATAAACTTTTTCTTCATTGACGGTGCTTCCATGTTACTAAACTGGACACCGGGTGATGGCAGCCGTAGAATTGTAGTAGCAAGAGCCGGTAACGCTGTTACAGCAGTGCCTGTTGATGGAGTTGATTATGCTGAGAATGCTAACTTTCAACTGGCAGCAGAAATAAGCACGGGACAAAGAGTAGTGTATGATGATGCAAATCCTTCGGTTGAAATAAGTGGCTTATTACCCAATACTGTTTATCACTTTCGGATTTATGAATACAATGGAACAGGAGGCAGTATTGCCTATCTCACTACAAGCTTTGCTACGGGCAGTCAATCCACTGTAACAACACCAACAGTACAAAGCAGCAGTATCAGCTTCAACTCAGTTACAGGCAACAGTTCTACTATTGCCTGGACAAATGGGAATGGCACAAAAAGGCTGGTGGTAGCAAGAGTAAATACACCTGTGAATGCTGATCCTGTTGATTTAAATTTTTACTCAGGCGATCCTTCTTTTGGCGCCGGATCACAAATTGGCACTGGTAATTTTGCAGTTGCAAACACCACCGGCACCAATGTAAATGTAACGGGCCTTGCTTCAGGAACTACGTATCATTTTTCAGTGTATGAATATAACGGCAATAACAATCCGGTGTATTTACGCCCCGGTGCAACAGGAAATGTAACTACCATAGGCGCCCCTCAAACACCGGCTACCAATGCATCTGCAGGAGTCATCACCTCAACTACTTTACAACTAACATGGACTAACGGCAGCGGTAACAGGAGATTGGTTTTGATGAAGCAGGGAAGTGCTGTAAATGCTAATCCCGTTGATAATGGAAACTATACAAGCAACTCAGCATTCGGTTCTGGTACACAATTAGGCACACGTAATTATGTGGTATATGATGCCACCGGTAACACTGTAACGGTAACCGGATTAACTACCAACACGGTTTATCATTTTGCGGTGTTTGAATACAATTCATTTGGCGCCAACTCCCAGTTTTTAATAACCAATCCTGCAAGAGGCAATGCCACAACCATGGGTGTAGTACCGGTTACGCTGCTTGAATTTGCTGCAATAAATAACAAAAAGAATATCCAGTTAAAATGGTCAACCGCACAGGAAAGTAACAGCTCTCATTTTGAAATTGAAAAAAGTACTGATGGAATATTTTTTTCCATTACTGGCAGCGTAAGTGCTGCCGGAAACAGCGCAACCACAAAAGATTATTCTTTTATTGATGACCAATTGTTTTCAGAAATAATTTATTATCGCCTGAAACAGGTAGACCTGGATAACCGGTTTGTATATTCTAAGACCATTCGTATAAAATATGAACCCGAATTGCTGATTAAAAAAATAATCAACCCTGTACAAAATATTTTAAGTGTTCAGCTAACTGTTTCTGCAATTCCTGCAAACAGCGAGTTGCTGTTGTACGATATGAATGGAAAACTGCTTCGCCGTTCAAAAATAACCAGCACAATTATTAATGAAAATATTTCAATGCTTACCTCCGGTATTTATGTGCTGCAAATAAAACTCGGTGAAAAAACAGAAAAAACCAGGCTGGTAAAATTTTAAAAGTAAAAAATGAAAAAGTTTAAAATGGTGCAATTTATAAATGCATTCTGCAAAAATATTTTAGTATTAGCTTTCCTTTTAATGGCTTTAGCAATACCGGCACTTTGCAGCAATTGCAACGACAGCCTTAAAAATAATTCAGCTTATGCAGGCAGGAATAAAATTCAAAAGTTTACCGGCATACAGCAATGCCTGCAGGTTTTTTACCCTGTGGATAGTGGGGAGTATTTCATCACCCTTTGTGCC
>JAYVGA010000145.1:0-2637 GCA_043772635.1 Chitinophagaceae bacterium | reverse complement strand
GCCAAATATAGTAAAAGAGCCTTCCATATTTTTATTGTAACTGTTTACGGTATAATTTAAAGTGCCAATAGCGCCACCAAGGGTTTCTATAATTACCACACCGCTGTCTTCAATTTCTATTGTGGGATGTTCATAATTTTTTGTAACAGCATGTACATGTTTTACATCCCCAAGCAGCCAATAAAGCAAATCAATAAAATGGCTGAATTGTGTATAAAGCGTTCCGCCATCTAACTTTTTAGTACCCTTCCAGGTATTATCATAATATTGATGTGGACGGTTCCAAAAGCAATTTATCTGGAAAGAAAAAATTTTTCCAAGCTTATCTTCTTTTAATAAATTTTTTACAGCTGCTACCGGTGGGTTGTAGCGGTTTTGTTTTACCACATACAATTGCCGGTCTGCATCCCGGGCTGCCTCCAGCATTTTTTTTGCATCTGCTGTGCTGGTGCAAAGCGGTTTTTCACATAACACATGTTTGTTTGCCTGCAGGCTTTTAATACTGTGATAGGCATGCAGGCCATTGGGCGTGCAGATGCTTACAATATCTACATCTGGCTCCTTCTCCAATAATTCTTCAATAGATAAATACAGCGTACAGTTATAGTTGTTTGATAACTCCAGCGCATTTTCATACACGATATCACATACGGCTGCAAGTGTTCCCACTTTAATAATCTGTTCGGCATGCCGTGTGCCAATTCTTCCGCATCCAATAATGGCAAATGTTGGTTTCATTGTACAAATGTGCTGCTTTTTTTATAAAAGGCCATCTTCATTTAACCGCATCCTGTAAGCATTCATGGCCGTGGTGCCCAGCTTTTTTATGAGCCTGTAATTTACAATAAGCCCTACTGCTGCACCTATTACTGGTATAAGCTGGGCCAGTTTAGCAAGATCAATATAGTCCCGGTACTCCTGTTGAAAATTGCGCCAGTCAAACTGGTTAATATCATCCGGCAGTGCTGCAACTTTTGTTTGCCACTGGGTCATTTGCATGTACACATTTTTTCTATGTTCATGACTGCTGAATGCCAGTTGAAAAATATGAAGTAGAAATATGCGCTCTTTGTAATCCGATACATCATATCCATACCTGCTGGCAATATCAAATAACATTTTAATTTTTATTCCTATCAGTAAAGGAAAATCTGCAAAGGCAAGTAGTATGCCACCTGCACCTGTTAAGCCTCCTTCGGCCGCTGCCGTTTTTTTATAGGTTTCAATTCTTTCCATCATCACTGCTTCTGTAAGTTCAAGCGATGTTATTTTTTCTGGTTTAGATGTGGTAACCCCTGCACCAAACAACACTCCCTTTATCATTTGCTTTATAGTAGCGGTAATGGTGCTGTGCACTTTTTCGGGTATAATATTATTAATTTTTGTTTGCAGTTTTTTAGATAACCGGTTAAGTACAGATGGGCTGCGCTGCATAGCTTTTTGCCAGGATTGTAATTCTTTTTTTATTTTATGCTCGTAATTATTCATAGAGGTTTAGCTGGTTTAAGATGCGGGGATTTAATCGCCTGCAATTTTTTAAATTAAATTAGTTAAAACATGTTTTTGGTTTTTTAAGCGACTTTTTTCTAATGTAGCTTAGCTCTGTCAAAGATGATGATTGTATGCCATTGCCGGTTATAAAAGTCAGCCATTATTTTATTATGCTTTAAATCATACATTCAAGTATTCAACTTCAATGCCAATGCATCACTAACAATTTGCAGCCAATAAAAATGCTTTCCGCTTCAAACGCTTTAAAATATTATTTCAATTTTATAGCAGGTTTCAAATAATTTAAACTGCCTCTTGTTTACACAATAGAACCAAAAAACAGGCACACAGAGAATCATATTTTTTAAAATCCATCAATTTAATCTTAAAAAGGAGTTCACAAATACAAATTTTATACTACTTTTGCAGCCAATTATAAAAAGAAATTAAAACAACCGTTTTAAAAAAAACAGAGAAATGCATTTAACGACAGAAAAAAAAGCAACCATTTTTACAAACTTTGGCGGCAGCGCATCCAACACAGGTTCTATAGAAGGCCAGGTAGCCCTATTAACAGAGTGTATCAATCACATTTCTAATCACCTAAAAACCAACAGAAAAGACTTTTCTTCTCAAAGAGGTTTAATGATGATGGTGGGACAGCGTAAGCGTTTATTAACTTACCTAAGCAAACATAATCTTACCGGTTACAGGGCTTTGATTGAAAAATTAGGACTCCGTAAATAAAATATTTTATATGTAAATTGAATTATTCCCAACTGTTATTTGCCGTTGGGAATTATTCGTTATACATACCTACTTTAATTGATTACAGGGTTTACCTGTATGAATAAACTTTAATTCATGTCATTATTACAACCAAAATCAGTAACGTTTGATATAGGTGGTGGCCGCATGGTAACCATAGAAACAGGCAAAATGGCCCGCCAGGCAGATGGTTCAGTTACTGTACGCCAGGGCAATTGTATTCTTTTAGCCACAGTAGTAGCCAATAAAGAACCAAAAGATGGTCAGTCATTTTTTCCATTATCGGTAGATTACCAGGAAAAATTTGGTTCGGCTGGCCGTATTCCCGGTTCATTCTTTAAAAGAGAAGCCCGGTTGAACGATTACGAAATTCTTACC
>JAYVGA010000144.1:0-2835 GCA_043772635.1 Chitinophagaceae bacterium | reverse complement strand
GGCGAAACCACGGCCAAAACACTGGCGCAAACGGTGAGTAATATTTTTGACCTGGCTAATTACAGCCAGGAAGAATTGCAGCAATTGAATGATGTAGGTATTAAAGTGGCAGGCAGCATTTTTACTTTCTTTAAAAACAAAGACAATCTGCATATGCTGCAGCAATTGCAGGAATTGGGTATTGTTATGAGGGCACAAAAATCTGCCATGGTACAGGGCAGTCTTAACGCTCAAACTTTTTTATTTACCGGCACACTCCTGCAGCTTAAAAGAGCAGATGCAGAAACAATGGTAGAAAATAACGGCGGTAAAATATTAAACGGGGTAAGCAGTAAACTAAACTATCTTGTTGTGGGCGAAGATGCCGGCAGCAAACTGGAGAAGGCAAAAAAAATACCGGGCATAAAAATATTATCCGAAGAAGAATTTTTAAAAATGATGGCTACTTAGCCAATTTAAATATTATATTTATACCCCATCATCCATTTTCATTACAACTCCTCTTGAAAAACAACTGACCGGTTATTACTACTTAAATCAGAAAGTTATGATCAAAAAAAATGCAGGAGAAGTATGGAAACAAATCCAGTTTGTGGGTTACAAAAATCTCAGAAAAAAATATGCGGTATCTAATCATGGGCGTGCCGCAAGTTATGCAGAAGATATACTGGCTGATGGTAAACTGCTTAACGGATCTCTTACATCCGGCTATCGTACTTTGAACCTGCATGTAGCAGAAGGTAATGGCACCATATATATTCACCGGGAAGTGGCCCGGCTGTTCTGTGAAAAAAAATTGCCCAAACAGCAATTTGTTATTCATCAGAATTATGCTAAAGCAGATAACAGTTATAAAAATTTAAAATGGGCTACTGCCGCCCAGGTGAGTGCTCACCAGCAGGGCAGCCCCGAAAAAATGGCGTATAAAGAGCGCCAGGCCAATCGCAGTAAGGGTTTAAAACTTAGCAGCACGCAGGTAAAATCTATTAAAACAGCTATAAGTAATCCAAAAAGAAAACTTACTTATAAGCAGATGGCCCAAAAATATGGAGTGAGCGAAATGACTTTGTACCGCATTAAGAGTGGCGAAAACTGGGGGAGGGTTTAATACATCTTTGGCAAAATATTCTCACGGCTATCTCTTTTATGGGATGGCTTTTTTAATACAAATAATAATAAAACTATTATTAATGATTCAAAAAATTACGATCAATTTTTTAAAAAGTTTACAAATAAATAATAACAAGCCCTGGTTTGATGCCAACAAAAAAAGCTACGAAGAAGCGAGGGCTGCATTTATAGATTGTGTACAAAATATAATTCCTGTTATAGCAAAATTTGATGGGGATATAGGTAACCTTACTGCAAAAGAATGCATCTTTAGAATAAACAGGGATGTTCGTTTTAGCAAAGATAAAAGGCCCTATAAAAATAATATGGCTGCCTATTTTAACCGGGCTGGTAAAAAAGGAACGGGTGCAGGATATTACCTGCATATAGAACCGGGGCAGAGTTTTGCCGCAGCCGGTATATGGATGCCCGAAAGTGATGGCCTTGGAAAAATACGGCAGGAAATAGATTACAATTTTGACGAATGGAAAAAAATAATTGGCAGTACTGTTTTTAAAAAGCAATTTATTGCAGGCATAGACCGCAGCAACAGCCTGGTAAGGCCGCCTAAAGGTTATGATGAAGAAAATGCAGCCATTGATTTTATTAAGCTAAAAAGTTTTGTGGCCACCAAAGCATTTACCGACGCAGATACAATGAGTAAAACTTTTATAACAGAACTTTCAAAAACTTTTAAAACTGTAAAACCCATGATTGATTTTATAAACCGATCTCTTGACTAAAAATTTATTTTGCCGGTAAGACGATAAGACGTTTAAAGCAACTTTTTTTTCTTTCGCCTTCCCGTCTTCCCGGCAAAATAAAAAATATCGGTAATCCGAAAAGAAGTGTAAAGCTGCTTTCTTTTTTTTTACAGATCCTTCTATACAAAACAAAAAAATGGCCAGTGATAAAAATCACCGGCCTTGCTTACCTCTGAAACCACAAGAAAAAAGTTGAGGTATATATAAAATATAGTAAATAGTATGATAATGATCTAACTGCGGTAATTTGGAAATTGAGACTTTGGGAGCTTTAAATAAGATAATATTGGAGAACCTAATAAAAGGGTAGGCCGTAAAAATAAGACTTTTCTTTAATTTTTATAATTTTTTTTTAAATTCTTTTATCAACCGTTCATTAACTCCCGGTTGGCATATCTCATTAATTGCTCTTTTTTGCGCTTATACCACCACTGCGGCACTGTTTTTTTCATAAGGGTATCAATTCCACGCATGCCAAAAAGTTTCCATATTCCGTTCATTTTTCCTGAAAGACTTCCCTGCATAGCTCTAAGGCTCATTGCAAAGCCAGCATCTATATACTCCATATGATGCCAGTAACCTGCGGGCATAAATAAAGTATCACCATGTTCTAAAATTACTTCATACCCTTTGGCAAGCCTTGCAGCCGGAAAGTTTTCATAATCAAAAGATTCCCGGTAATTGGCATAATTGGCAAGGCTCAATACTTCCCAGGGTTTACGGTAGAGTTTAAACTGCTCTTCATGCGGAAAAAGCAAAACCCTTTTTCGCCCCACAAACTGGGTATGCAGGATATGGCTCATATCAATATCAAAATGCATGTGAGTAATGCTTCCCTGGCCACCAACAAACAGCATAGGGTATTTTTTTACAAAGCCCGTCATCAGTTCATCCGGCCAGGTAAAATCATCTATTATCTGGGGTGCATGTTGAAAAATGTTGAAGAGGAAAATGCGTAAAT
>JAYVGA010000143.1:0-3221 GCA_043772635.1 Chitinophagaceae bacterium | reverse complement strand
GGCGATGCCCCCGGCTTGGATGTAAAAGTTGTAGGCGTGCCTGCGCTTACATTTAAGGTAAATTCAAAATCTGTGTAAGGAAATAAATTTGTGATATCTATTTGCTTATAAGGAAATCCTTTTTTGGCAGCATCCTCATCTACCTGTGTAGCTTTAGTGAGTTTCCAGGTACCGTTTAAAGAGGAAACCAAATCTCTTTCTATACCCAAGTCTCTTACACTATCCGGTTTGCAGGATGCAAAAAGGATTGCAGCAATCAGGATAATGATGATGGTTTTATTTATACTTTTCATACTGTTTAAAATTTAATATTTTTTAATGCTGTTTTAAATTAAAAGCAACCTCCTTCGGGGTTCATTTTAAAAGAAGTGTTGGCATCTGCCTCGCCTTTTGGAAACTGAAGTATAAAGCCGGGGCAGTTCCATACAGAACCCCTGCGGTCTATATTTAAACCAGCCCTTGCGCCAATTCTTTTTATTTCCTGTGTACGGTTTCCTTCGCCTACCATTTCCAATTCTCTTTCTGCACGGGCAGTAGAAATTACCAATGCTGCAGTAGCAGTTGTTGGAAGATTAAAAGCATTGCTGCCATAAGCCCTTGTCATAAGTTGATTGATATCTGCGATGGCTGTTACCAAATTAGCTCCACCAGTTTCTGCACCGGCTTCTGCCCTTATTAATTTCATTTCGGTAAGGTGAACTACCGGCACATCAAAAAATTCTTTATTATATTTTGTGAGCACATTATAGCCTGCCTGGAGTGAATTACTGTACCATGCTTTTCGTGTATCTGCGGCACGTGCTGTGGCTACATTATAAAACTGATTAGTAAAAGTAAATCCGGGAATACCCAAATCTGATCTGAAATTTCCTCTTAAATCGCCACCGGGATTGTATTTATTTGGAGGTGCCTGATCTGCAATTACCAAAATACCTTCGGTGCTTAACCCTTTGGAAAATCTTTTATCAAACGCAGCATCCAGCGTAAATTTATTGCTTGCTATTACTTCATTGGCATATTGAAATGCCTTGGCAAAATTATTTTGCTGAAAATATACTTTGGCCAAAATAGCTTTGGCTGCCCATTTGGTAGGCGTATAAAACTTACCACCTAAAGAAACATCGGGTAATAAATTTTCTGCTGACTGTAAATCGGAAAGAACGGTATCATATACTTCTTTAACAGAGGCCCTGTTTAATGAAAGTAAACTGTATTCAGTTCTTAGTGGAATACCCAAATGGCTATTTTCTGCAGTAAATCCCCAGGGTTGAGCAAACATTCTTACCAATTCAAAATGCGCCAGCCCTCTAAAAAATTTCGCTTCTCCTTCAATTTTGTTTTTTTCTGTAGCCGCAAGTTTGAGATTTCTTAAAACAATATTGGCATCAACAATTATACGGTAGGCTTTTTTATAATATGCATCCCTGGTTCCTCCAAAAAATGAATTTTGACGGCGAAATATTTCGGAATAATCACCAGTGAATCTATCTCCTTTATAATGATCTCCTAAAAGTTCTGAAAGAAGCTGTTGCCTGCCACCATAAAATTCAGCATCTCCCATTATTGTATTAATACCATTAGAAAATGCTGATAAATCAGCCTCCGTTTTCAAAGCCTCCTCTTCTGTAAGTTGCCCCTCTGGAGGACGCTCCAGGAATTTTTTACAGGACATCATAGAAGTACACATTATGATAACTGCAATGATGGATAAAATATATTTTTTCATATAGCTTAAATTTTATTAATTAAAAACCAAGGTTAATCCCAAAAATAAATGTGCGCTGGGTTGGTGCTGTTAAATAAGTTACGTTAGGACTCAGGTTTCTATCCTGCGGATTTTCAAAGTCACGGGTAATCTCAGGATCGCCACCGGGGTACTTGCTAAACGTAAGCAGGTTACTGCCGGTAAGATATAAACGCAGAGATTTCATTTTCCATTTAGATAATGTAGTTCCAGGAATCCTGTAACCAAGTGTTAGTTCTCTTAAACGCAGATAGCTGGCATCATGTAAAAACATGGTGGAGTTAAACTGGTCTTCGCTGGGCAATCCGGGATAAGTAGTAGCATCATAAGTGAGGCGTGGGTACTTAGCAATATCCCCGGGTTTTGTCCACCTGTCTAAAAAATCTTCTCTAAAATTCCAGTTCTTTTTAGACACACCCATAAACTGGTATTTACCCGAGTTGTCATAAATACTTCCGCCTATTACAAAACTAAATAAAGAAGAAAGTTCCAGCCCCTTATATTCTACAGAAGTATTAAAGCCTCCAATATAATCGGGCATTACACTACCTGCAAACACCCTGTGATTTAAAGAAAATGTTTTGGTTTGCTTGCCAGTTTTATCTAACCAGATGGGCAACCCATCAGCGGGATCAACTCCATAATAGCGTACCAGATAATTAACTCCTAAAGGCAGTCCTTCAACAATCCTGGTATCATTAGTTCCACCACTTACGGCATCTGGTCCTAATTCCCATTTTTTTACTTCATTACTATTTTTAGCAATATTACCTCCCACAGTAATTTTAAAATCCTTGCTTTGAATTACTTTATAATTTACACTTACTTCAATACCTTGATTTACAATTTCACTATTGGGTAAATTTCTAAAAATATTTTCGGTACCTGTAGAAGGAGCTAAACCAGGCTGAATTAAAATATTGGTAGAAGCTTTATTGTAAAATGCAACTTCGCCGGTTAATTTGTTATTAAATAATGCGTACTCTAATGCCACATCAGTATTCTTTAAAGTTTCCCATTGCAAATCAGGGTTTCCCGGCTTATTAAAATACAATGTAGGGTTACCATTATACCCTATGCCACCTACCTGATAATCTGCAAAATAAGCTCCCGAAGGAATATTTGCATTACCTACAATACCATAAGAAGCTCTTAATTTCAGAAAATTTATTTGCTTAATATTTTCAAGGAAATTTTCTTCACTCAAAGTCCATGCTCCTGAAATAGCCGGAAAAAAACCATGTTTGTTATTTGTACCAAACTTTGAAGACCCATCTAATCTTGCGGTTAACTGAAATGCAAAACGATTATCGTAAGTATAATTAATCCTGCCAAAGAAACTATTAAAGGTGTATTCTTCCTGAGATTTTGTAGTGGCCAGGGGTGGTGTAGCAGTTTGTCTTCCTTCTATAATTTTATCTCTTAAAGTTTTATACGCCGAATTATTTTTCCAAAAAGGCTCTGCTGCAAAATTTCC
>JAYVGA010000142.1:0-12151 GCA_043772635.1 Chitinophagaceae bacterium | reverse complement strand
TCACCAGCAAAGTAATGGCTACAGGATGCATACCAATATGCAACGGGATGTGGCACATTATACGGGAAGCTATGCATTAAATAAAAAACAAAAAATAAACGGGAATATTTTTTACAGCGATCTTTTTTACCAAACGCCTGGCGGGCTTACATTGCCGGAGTTAAATGCAAACCCACGCCAGGCAAGGCCTGCAGCGGGTATATTTAAAAGTGCGCAAACACAGCAGGCTGCTATTTATTTAAAAACAATTTACGCAGGTTTATCTCATGAATTTACATTTAACCAACGATGGAACAATACCAGCAGCATCTATAGTTCATATAGCGATTTTAAAAATCCTACGATAAGAAATTACGAAAAGAAATATGAGAAAGGTATTGGTGGCCGCACGGTGTTTAAATATCAGCACCTTTTTTTTACAGGCACTTTTGGTGGCGAAATACAAAATGGATTTTTTAATACAGCCGTGTATGATAATAAGGCAGGCATAAAAGATAGCTTCAGGTTTAGTGCTGCTATACAATCCCGGCAGATAAATGTATTTGCACAAACCGATATTGAATTACCTCATCATTTTTTATTTAATGCCGGGCTGAGTTATAATAATTTTTATTACAGCTACAAAAAAACAAGTAATATAAATGCTCTTAAAGAAAGCAGTTCTTTTGCGCCACAGTTTGTGCCCAGGATTTCTTTATTAAAAAAGATAAAAACAATAAGTGTATATGCCGCTTTGAGCAAAGGATACTCTGTACCCACCATAGATGAAGTACATGCGGGTAACGATATTTTTAATGCAGCATTAAAACCAGAAACAGCTGTAAATTATGAAGCAGGGGTTAAGGCAACTATCATTAAAAATAAATTATGGACAGATGCAGCGTACTATTTTTTTTATCTGCAAAATACGATAGTAAGCCGCAGGGATGCAGGCGGCGGCGATTTTTACAGCAACGCCGGTAAAACAAAACAACAGGGAACAGAATTATACATTAATTATTTGCCGGTAAATAATTCCCATAAATTTATACAGCAGCTTAAGCTAAGCAGCAGCTTTACTAAAATAAATGCAAGGTTTAAAAATTACCAGCAGGGAGGTATTAAGTTTGATGGTAACCAGCTTACCGGCACAGCACCAAATGTTTTTGTAGTTAATGCCGATATCCTGAGTTCAAAAAAAATATATGCCAATCTCCGGTATAGTTATACCGATCATATTCCGCTTAATGATGGCAATAGTTTTTATGCTCCCTCTTATCAGTTACTGTTTGCAAAGCTGGGATACAAAACAACGATGGGCAAAACAACGGGTATACATTTTTTTGCCACTGCCGAAAAATCTTTAAATAATCCTTACAGCCTGGGCAATGATTTAAATGCGGCCGGTAACCGTTTCTTTAATCCATCTGCTGCACAAAATTTCAGCATAGGCGTTCAATGCGGGTTTAAAGTAAAATAAGCTTGCTGCCAAACAGTGCAGGCAGCATGTTATATTTGCAAAAAAAATAAACATGTTTGAATTAGGTAAGGTATCGCTGCAGGAAATACTCACCGTTACTTTTACACTGTTTGCTGTTATTGATATGCTGGGCTCTGCACCTGTTTTAATTTCTCTAAAGGCAAAGATGGGCGGGCATATCCGCTCCACGCAGGCCACACTTGCCTCTGGTGCATTAATGATTTTGTTTTTATTTTTGGGCAAGCAGTTTTTGGGATTGCTGGGGCTGGATATTAAATCATTTGCCGTAGCCGGAAGTATTGTAATTTTTATTTTGGGGCTGGAGATGGTGTTGGGGCTGGAGTTTTTTAAACCCGACAATAATCCTAAAAGTGGCAGCGTGGTGCCCATTGCTTTTCCACTGATAGCAGGTTCGGGTACGCTCACCACCATCATGTCGCTAAAGGCTAATTACGAAAACATAAATATCCTGGTTGGGATACTGATAAACTGTATTATTATTTTCGTAGTGCTGCGTTCTTTAAAATGGATAGAAAAAGCACTGGGTCCGAGTGGAGTTATTGTGGTAAGAAAATTTTTCGGCGTAATATTGCTGGCCATAGCCGTAAAAATATTTGGAACAAATATCCAGGGATTTGGGAAATGAAGCAGTTGGCCTTGGGCAATGGGCCTTGGGCAGTGGGCAATGGGCAATGGGCAATGGAAAAATAAATCCGTGAAAATAAATATTGCTGCTGTGTAAATTCAAAATTACACATTCGCCATCCGAAATTTTACCGGCCTCGTAGTACAATGGATAGTATAAGGGCCTCCGAAGCCCCAGATCCAGGTTCGATTCCTGGCGAGGCCACAAAAAAATTTAGATGTTTAAGGGTATTGTCTAAGGCCTTGAAACCCCAGATTCAGGTTCCCTGTCCGAATGAATTCGTTCAGACGGGGATTCCTGGCGAGGCCACAAAATGCAAATGATGTTTTTGTTATAAAACTTCATTTGTATCCCCCTAACAAATACAGCTCAATATTAGATATTATACATATTGGCCAGCTCCTTAAGGTCAATAAGGTTGCCTACTTTAAGTTTTTCAAATATGCGGGATTTATGGGTGCCCACAGTAGAGGTTTGTAAGTTTAGCGATTGAGCAATATGGCTTAAAGTTTCTCCTTTAAGCATCAGAGAAACAATTTCGAATTCTCTTGGAGATAAAGTATTAAATAAATTATCTTCTTTACTATTGTTTCCAAACTCTGCCAGCAATTCCAACATGGTTTCGCTTATGTATTTTTTTCCGCTCAATACCTGGTTAATGGCCTTAACCACTTCATTAAGCGGCGCATCTTTATTTACAAAACCTTTGGCACCTGCTCTCAAAAATCTTTTAGCATAAATACTTTCAGAGTTCATAGAAAAAATAATTACGCTGAGGGATGGGTAGGTAACTTTTACATATTCCATTAGCTGTATGGTATTGGTGTTGGGCATTTTAATATCAAGGATTACAAGGTCATATTGTTTTTCCTTTAATATTGCTACAGCCGTATCTCCATCTTCAGCTTCATCAATTTCGCAGGGCTTAAAAAGATCAGAAAGAATAAATTTTAATCCGGATCTTACCACCACGTGGTCATCAATCAATAAAAAACGTTTCATATTTTTGGTATCAGTATAAAAACTTTGTTGTTAGAATGTGCAAGATAATTAATTGCTGTTGTTATATACCGGATGTGCCAGCAAATCGTTTACAGGAAAGCAAACACTCAGGGTACTACCTTTCAAAGGTATAGAATTTAGATTTATTGTTGAATTATTCATACTGGCCCTCAGGGCAGACGCATTAAAAATGGCCTGGATATTAGCACACGGATGACACGGATTAAGTGGATTCTTATTGATTTTTGGGTTTGGTATTTTTTTTATTCGATGACAATACCTCACATATGGATAATCACAGATTTATTCTGCTTTGCAGAATAAAAATCCGTCCTTATCCGTCTAAACCGTTTCATCCGTGTGCTATTTTTTTTCATTTAAGGATTGCTGGTAGTTTTTTTAATGCGTCTGCCCTGTACTGGCCCTGCAGGGCAGGCTGTGTGCCAATTAGTTCATTTCAGAATTACTGGCAGTTATTTTTAATGCGTCTGCCATGACTGGCTCTGCTGTAAATATTGCTTAGCCCTGTGCTATGTCTCTTTTTTATAATGATGGCTTGAGCCGGCTCATTCATATTTTTTATTTTTACCTTAAAATTATCAATACTTTTATCTCTTCTTTTTAAGGAACTAAAGGATGTGTGGGCAGCAATTTCCCTTTATTTTATTTATTGTATGATATAAAAGTATAAACTGATTTCCTGTTTTTAGCGTATGAAAAAATATTTTATTATTAAAAATATTAAATGGGCCTACGTGGGTTCTTTAATTATTGCCATTGTTCTTATGCTGGTAGCTTTTAGAAATTTGAATTATGTGTATAAAGACAACAGGGATTCAAAAGCCATTACAGATGAAAACATACATTTGGAAACAATACTTTTTCATGCCCGTTCCCTTGATTCTGCTCACCACGATTTTAGCCTTTATGCCAGCGAGAATTTATTAAACCCCTATTACCGTGGCCTGGCAGGCATAAAAAGAGATACACAGGAAATTAAGAATATTATTTTAATTAAAGAGGGAGATCAAAAAAAAGCAGCGGCCGGTTTATTAAACCAGCTGCGGGAAAAATCTACTTACAGCATCATTGAAATTGAAAGGCGCCGTTTAAATAAATATGATTCCCTTAATGCCGGCATACAGGATAAGCAGCAGAAACAATTTACAGATTCCATAGCATCCTGCGTAAATATTCTTTTAAAAGCTAACCAGCAGGTTTTAAAACAGGCAGGTTTAAAAAGACAAAATTTTGCAAATAATATTGCAGTGCAGTTTTTTATTTTAGCTTCTCTTTTTTTAGTGGTTTTTAGTATTGTTTATTATATAATGGACCGGAATTTTAAAAAAATATTTAATACCGATAACAAGTTAAAATTTAATGCATCGCTTATAAAAAGTATATCCGATCCTATTATTACTACAGATGGCTTAAATAAAATAACCAACTGGAATTTGTATGCAGAAGCACTCTATGGTTACAAAGAAGAAGAAGTACTGGGTAAAGATGCAGATGAGTTGTTTAAAGTAACCCATGTAAATGAATTACTCAAAGAAGTAAGGGATTCCCATGCGGCAACAGATTTTTGGAAAGGGGAGCTTATTCATCATCACAAAAACGGAACCTTGCTTTATACAGAAGGAACGTTTAGTGCTATTATTAATGAAGCTGGAAATAAAACCGGTACGGTAACAGTTATAAGAGATATTACCCAAAGAAAAAATACCGAAAAAATATTAAAACGCCTTACTACCCACCTTGAAGAAGAGGTTAAAATAAAAGCCACTGAGCTTAACACCGTATTTGAAAGAATTACAGATGCTTTTATTGCACTGGATAATAACTGGAACTACACTTATGCAAATAAAAAAGCCGCAGAACTGCACGGCCGGCCCATTAATGAGCTGATAGGGCAAAACATATGGGAAGAATATCCTGACCTGGTAAACGAACCGTTTTTTGAGGCACTTCAAACCGCCAAACAAACAAAGCAACCCCAGCGTTTAGAACTTTTGTATAATAAAACCGGCAGGTGGTACGAAGATCTTATATACCCCTCGCCAGATGGGATATCCGTATATTATCATGATATTACCGACAAAAAAAATGCAGCACTTGCCCTGCAGCAAACACACGAAAAATTAAGTTACCATATTAATAATACCCCGCTGGGAGTGGTAGAGTTTGATATGAACCTGCAAATTATACACTGGAGTAAAAGGGCAGAAGAAATATTTGGCTGGAGTAAAGAAGATATACTGCAGCAAAATGATATTATGCAAACACTGGTTTACAGCGAAGACATTGCAGATGTGCAGGAAGCGATAAACCAAATTGTTGAAAAAAAATATGATAATGGAGTAATACAAATAAGAAATAATACCAGGGATAACAGGGTAATTTTTTGCGAATGGTATAACTCTGTATTAAAAGACGATAAAGGCAATGTAACTGGTGTAATTGCCATGGTGCATGATATAACCAGCCGTAAACAAATACAAACAGACCTGGAAGAAGCAGAGGCTAAGTTTAGAAACCTGGTAGAGCAATCCATGGTGGGCGTTTATATTTTGCAGGATGGAAAATTTATTTATGTAAACCCAAGATTAGCGGAAATATCCGGCTATAGCACCGGGGAAATGATAAATGAGCTTTCTATTTTAGACCTGGTGCATGCAGACGACAGGGAGCTGGTAGGAAACAATATTTATGAAAGGCTGGAAGGCACAGTAACCATTATGAATTATGAGCTGCGTGGCGTAAAAAAGAATGGCGAAATATATTATGTAGAAGTGTTTGGCTCATTAACACAATACTTTGGCAAGCCTGCTATTATTGGTACTTTAATTGATATTACCGAAAGACATCATTCTGCTGCAAAAATGCAGGAATCAGAAAAGGCCCTGCAAACATCCAACGAAAGATTTATGCTGGTGGCCAAAGCTACCAATGATGCCGTATGGGACTGGAATATTGTTGAAAATAAAATTTGGGGTAATGAAGTTTTCTCACAACTTTTTAATGTACCCACCGGGACAGAAATAAGCTTTGAATATTTTTTGCAAAAGCAACACCCGCAAGACAGAGCAGCTATAGCCCAAAACCTGGAGCAGGCTATAAAAAATAAACAATCTATTGTAACAGAACAATACCGTTTTCTAATAAACAAACAGGAGTACCTTACTTTTAATGACAGGGCATATATTATTTACGATAAGCAGGGCAATGCCATCCGTATGCTGGGTGCAATGCAGGATATTACGGAGCAAACAAAAAATGAACACCGGATTATACTGGAAAAAGAATTGTCTGATTCTATCATTAACAGCCTGCCTGGTGTATTTTACCTGTATAATAAAAAAGGAAATTTTTACAGGTGGAATAATAATTTTTTAAATGTTACCGGTTATACCCACGAAGAATTGAAAACAATAGATCTGTATAAATTTTTTACAGAAGAAGACAGGGAGCGGGTACGCCTGAAAGTTAAAAATGTTTTTAGTACCGGCGAAGATTTTGTAGAAGCAGCACTGGTAAGCAAAAACGGTACAAAAACCCAATATTATTTTACAGGCAGGGTTATACAATATGAAGGAGAAACCTGCCTTATGGGTGTTGGGATGGATATTTCTGAAAGAGAAAAATCGCAGCAGGAGCTGGCGCAGAGCGAAGAAAGGTACCGTACCATTATTGAGCAGGCATCTGATGGAATTTTTATCAGTGATATGGCCGGCAGGTATATAGATGTAAACTCAAATGGTATGAGGCTTTCCGGCTATACAAATCAGGAATTAATGGAACGTACTATTTATGATCTTTTGCCTGATGGAGACATAGAAAAAAATCCATTAAAATTTGATGAGTTATTATCCGGTAAAGTGGTGATTAATGAAAGGCTGATGAGAATAAAAGATGGTAGTTTAAAAGAAATAGAAATAAGTGCCAAAATGCTTGCCGATGGCAGGTTTATCGGGATAGTAAGGGATATTACAACCAGGAAAAGAGCACAGGAAACGTTGAGAATATCAGAAGAAAAATACCGCCTCCTGTTTAATCAAAATCCTATGCCTATGTTTATGATTGAACTGCCGGATAGAAAATTTATAGACGTAAATAATGCTGCTGTAGAATTTTATGGTTACACTAAAGAAGAGTTTTTAAAAATGACAGTATATGATATCCGGCCAGAATATACTATTGAGAAATTAAAGGATTTAGACAGCAGCAATATTAATGGGGTGCACCATGCGGGCATATGGAAGCATAAAAAAAAGGATGGAACTGTTGTACAAATGAACATCATTACCCATAATATTTTATACGAAGAAAAAAATGCAAGATTGGTATTGGCCAATGATGTTACTCAAAAAATTAAGGCAGAGGAAGAACTGAAAAAATCTCACGAAGAACTGAGGCAACTGGCTACGCACATGGAAAAAGTTAGAGAAACAGAACGCACCAGCATAGCAAGAGAAATTCATGACGAACTGGGGCAACAGCTTACGGGTTTAAAGATGGATATATCCTGGCTTAACAAAAAAATAAAAAACCAGGAGGCAGAAGTGCAGGAGAAAATTCTGGATACCATAGCTTTAATAGACGCTACTGTAATAACAGTAAGACGGATTGCAACAGAACTTAGGCCAAGCATACTGGATGATCTTGGTCTTATAGCTGCCATGGAATGGCAAAGTGAAGAGTTTGAAAAACGATCAGAAATATCCTGCATTTTTAGCAGTAACGTTACAGAAGCTGATGTGGGTTCCGATCTGGCTACAGGTATTTTTCGTATTTACCAGGAGTGCCTTACAAATGTGCTGCGCCATGCAGATGCTACAGAAGTAATTTCTTCTTTTAAAATTAGTGAGCATGCACTGCAGCTGAGCATAATGGATAATGGGAAAGGTTTTATAGCACAGGAAATAGCTACAAAAAGAACACTGGGTTTGCTGGGTATGAAAGAAAGAACAACCCTGCTGGGAGGTACGTATGAAATTTTTAGTGAGCCCGGCAAAGGAACTTCCGTTATAATTATAGTACCTTTAAAAAATAAGTAAATTGTTTTATGCTGAGGGTTTTAATTGCAGATGATCATACCGTAGTACGCCGTGGCCTAAGGCAAATTTTGCTTGAAGGGTTTCCTTCTGCGCAGGTAGAAGAGGTTTGTGATGCAGAGGAGCTGATTAAAAAAGTAATGCAGGCGGAGTGGGATCTTGTAATAAGCGATTTAAGTATGCCAGGCAGAAGTGGCCTGGAAGCGCTACAGCAAATCAAACAGCTTCAGCCAAAACTCCCCGTTTTAATTTTAAGCATTCACCCCGAAGATCAATATGCTTTAAGAGTTTTAAGGGCTGGAGCTGCAGGATACCTTAGTAAAGATATGGCCCCAGATGAACTTGTTATAGCAGTGCAAAAAGTTTTACTGGGCAAAAAATATATTACAGACAGCATTGCAGAAAAACTTGCTTCTGTTTTAGACCAGGACTCTACAAAAGCTGCCCACGAAAGCCTTTCCGACAGGGAGTTTATGGTGCTCAAACAATTAGCATCAGGCAAATCGGTTTCGGAAATTGCAGAATCTATGTTTTTAAGTGTTACCACTGTAAGCACTTACCGTACCCGCCTCATGAGCAAGATGAATATGAAAAACAATGCAGATCTAACTCTGTACGCAATTGAGAATAAATTGCTGTGATACAATGGGTTAGTGTAGTACATCTTCTACAACTCCTTTTTTTTTACTTTACAGGTTTAGTATATATGCACTTACAGACTGGTCCTTGAGCAAGCCATAATTTCGATTAATAAAACTAATAATCGGGATAATGAACAACAGCTTTAAAATATTGATAGTTGATGATGCGGCATTAGTGGTAGAAAGACTTTCTGACATGCTAAATGAAATGGGATGTATAGACTTTATTTTTAAGGCCAACGCCTACAATGCAGCGGTGGATATAATAAAAAAACAAGAGCCACATTTTGTTTTACTTGATATTCAGTTAATTGGCAGGAACGGGATTGAATTGTTAGGATTTATTAAACAAAATTACCCCAACATTGTTTCTATAATGCTTACCAACAGGGTAAGTGATTATTATAAAGAGATGTGCGAAAATATGGGAGCCAGTTTTTTTATTGATAAGAGCAGCGAATTTGAAAAAATACCCGGTATTATAGAATCTTACATTACCGAAGTAAGAATATAGTTTTAAGAAAAACCACCACATCATGTTACCTTTTTAAACAGGATATTATACCTTCTATTTTTAGATGTCTATGAAAAAAAAGAATGTTTTAGAATGAGCCGGTAGTAACATACCGGTTTTTTTTATGCATAAATTCTTTGTACAACATCTTTATATTTTTCCATAATAATTTTTCTTTTAAGCGAAAGCTTGGGCGTCATTTCACCGGTATCTACACTCCATTCGTTGGCTAAGAGTTCAAACTTTTTTATTTGCTCTACCTGGTTAAAAAATTTATTAAAAGATTCTATGAGCTCCCTGTAAAGTACCAAAACTTTTGGATTATTTATGGCATCTTCTGCCGTGGTATATGAAATCCCTTTTTGCTGCATCCACTCTTTTAAATTAGGTAAAGAGGGTACAATAAGGGCACCTACAAATTTTTCATCGGCTCCCACAATCATTATCTGTTCTACAAAAGGTGATTCTTTCATTTTATTTTCTATGGGCTGAGGTGCCACATATTTTCCGCCACTGGTTTTAAACAATTCTTTTTTGCGGTCGGTTATTTTTAAATATTTACCATCTTCAAACACACCAATATCCCCGGTATGCAGCCAGCTATCAATAACTGTTTCGGCGGTTAATTCCGGTTGTTTATAATAGCCCATCATTACGCTGGGTCCTTTTACACAAATTTCCCCATCGGGTTCCATCCTTACTTCCTGCCCCTGTATAACTATGCCCACAGTGCCAAATTTGGTACCGCCCTCAAACCTGCAGTTTACACTTATAACCGGGCTGTTTTCTGTGGGGCCATATCCTTCATAAATAGGAATTTGGGCAGCATTAAATATCCGCAGTAACCTTACCTGGCAGGCTGCTCCTCCGGTAATTATGCATTCCACATTTCCTCCCAGTGCTTCTCTCCACTTAGTAAAAATTATTTTATTGGCTAATGCCAGCTGAATGCGGTATGCCAGGCTTCCCTTTTTTAAATTGTCATATTTTTCACCTAATTCAACAGCCCGGTAAAAAAGTTTTTTCTTAGCGCCGTTAAGGGTAGCCCCTTTGCTCATTATGCGTTCGTATACTTTTTCCAGCAGGCGGGGCACAGTGGTAAACAATGCCGGCTTTACTTCCTTTAAATTATCGCCAATGGTTTCCATACTTTCTGCATAATAAATAGATATGCCGCTGTTGATGTATATATAAGAAACCATACGTTCAAAAATATGATTCAGTGGCAAAAAACTTAGGGCTCTTGCTGTGATGTTTTCATTAAAAGGGAAAGATTTTACAGCACTTAAAACATTACTTACCAGGTTGCGGTGGCTAAGCATTACACCTTTTGGTTTGCCGGTAGTACCCGATGTATAAATAATGGTAGCGCAATGATGAGGCTCTATACTTTTTTTACAGGCTTCTGCTTTATCCAAATCTTCCTGCTCTATGTTTAAGGTTATTTTTTCCCAGTGATCTGCTCCCTGCATTTCATCAAAACTAAATACACCCAGTAAAGATGGAACCCTGTTGCGGATATTATTTACTTTTTCAAGAATATCCTGGCCAGTAATAAATATATATTTTACAGCCGCATCATTAAAAATATATTCCAGCTCATTAATATTGGTTGTAGGATAAATGGGGCATAAAATAATACCTGCCTGCTGGCAGGCAAGATCCAGCATGAGCCACTCCGGACGGTTCTTGCTTATAATAGCTATTTTATCCTGGTTATCTACCTGCATGTCTTTTCCGCTAAGGCCCATTTTTAATAAGGCAGCACTTAGTTTGTTTACTCTCAAAGCCACTTCCTGCGTAGAAAAGGGCTGGTAGCTGCCATTAATTTTACCCGCCAGCATATCTGGCTTAGGAAATTTTTGCAGTTGGTAATATAAAAAATCAAAAATCCGGGATTGATCGTTCATGGTCTTAAAGTTCAATATTTTAGTATAAGCCATGTAGCATTTGAGCAGAGTATAATTACTACCTGTTTTACATTGGCAGGTTCTAAGATAATAAAAAAAGCCATCCCTATACCGGGATGGCTATAATTAAACAAAACAAAAAATTATTTTTTAGAAGCGGAGATAAGCAATTTGATATTTACTTCTTTGCTTATAATCCAATCCTGTGGATTTTCGGGGCCTTTGTAATTCATTCCCCAAAGCGTTCTGTCTATATTAAAATCGGCAGTGGCAGTTGCGGTATTGGCATCAATACTAACCTTTGCAGGGAAACTGATATTTTTTGTACTGTCTTTTAAAGTAAGATTTCCTTTAATGGTATGTGTGGCTCCGGCAAATGTTACTTTAGCGGCGCTGCTGTCTGTAACAGCAGTAAATGGTTCTACAGAAGTTATTTCAAATTTTGCTGTAGGGTATTTAGCTACATCAAAAAAGTCAGGGCTTTTTAAATGACCTTCTAATTTGCCTTTGTTCTCTGCATCAGCAGCCATATCTACATTGTTTATAGAATTTACATCTATAGTAAAAGAACCACCGGTTAAATTATTATCGTTTACCAGTAAAGAGCCTTCGGTTACCTTAAATGTACCTGTATGTTTGCCTGTTGGTTTTGAACCGGTCCAGGTAAGAGTGGTTGCAGAATCCAGTGGATAGGCAACACCTGTTGCTGTTTGCACTGCCTGTGTGTCTGTAGTGGTAGCTTTGTTAGCATCTGAAGAATTGTTACAGGCTGCAAGTACAATTGTAGCCGATAGGAATAATGTGATTTTTTTCATTGTTTATTTTTTTTTAGAAAACGAAACTACAACTTTTTAGGTTATTAATGTTTAAACATTAAGAATTAATTTTTGTTATAATACTCTTTACCAGGAACTTTAAAGATTCG
>JAYVGA010000141.1:0-3254 GCA_043772635.1 Chitinophagaceae bacterium | reverse complement strand
TTTTTTCAAACCAATACAAAGCAGGCAGAAAAACTATACGGCATCACCCGTGATTTTGCCAGCCTTACGGGCAATGAAATTGTGTATGATCTTTATTGCGGCACCGGAAGCATTGGTATTTTCGTAAGTAAAGGAGCCAAAAAAATTATTGGGGTAGAGGTAATAGAAGAAGCCATTGAAGATGCTAAAAAAAATGCGGCACTCAATAATATTGAGCATGCATCGTTTTTTGCCGGGGATGTTATCAAAATTTGCAACGATGAATTTTTTGCTACACATGGCAGGCCCGATGTGGTTATTACCGATCCGCCACGGGTAGGCATGCACGAAAAATTAGTACTAAAATTACTGGAGATGGAAGCGCCACGCATTGTATATGTAAGCTGCAATACTGCCACGCAGGCCAGGGATATTTTATTGCTGAGCGAAAAATACAGGGTAGAAAAAATACAACCGGTAGATATGTTTCCGCATACGCATCATATAGAAAGTGTAGCATTGCTTATTTTAAAATAATTTTATTTACAATTTTTATCTGTCATTTATTTCACAAAAAAACAATGGGCTCACAGAGAGCGCTAATAACATCTAAATTTGTAACATGGCTTTTAATAATAATTATGGCAATAGTTTTCAGAGAACTACACCGATAGTATTGAATTTACTAATTATAAACCTGCTCGTATTTCTGGTGCAGCAATTTTTTGACGGACCCGAAGGCAGCATCAGTACCTTCCTGGCGCTATGGCCAGATAAGTCTGGATTTTTTGAACCGTATCAATTGGTAACCCACATGTTTGCGCATGGTGGCTGGGGGCATATACTTTTTAATATGTTTGCGCTCTGGAGTTTTGGTACTATGCTGGAGAGGGTGTGGGGTCCCAAAAAATTCCTGATCTTTTATTTTGCCTGTGGCCTGGCAGCAGGGCTGGCGCAATTATTATTATCCAATGATCCTGCAGTGGGTGCCTCGGGTGCTATAATGGGTTTGCTGGCTGCATTTGCATATCTATTTCCCAATACACAATTGTTTATGTTTCCCTTTCCTTTTCCGGTAAAGGCAAAATATGCCATAGCCGTTATAGCAGCTATTGATATTTTTGGTGGCGTATATTCTACCGGAAGCAACATTGCTCATTTTGCCCACCTGGGAGGATTGGCTATGGGATTTATCCTGGTTATTTTTTGGAATAAAACCAATAAAAAAACTTTTTATTAATTTGTTTGTATTTTTTTACACAACAACATTTGTACTTTTATCATACAATCTGAGTATTAAAATATATGGGAGAAACAGACCGATACGGCGAATATAAAAAACCAAAAAAAGGAATTTTACTGGGGCAGGATGGCAATGCTATGGTTGCCTTGTTTGCCATTAATATCATTTTCTTTTTATTGCTCATGCTCATACAGGTGGCTTATTATTATATGCAGCAGAGCACTGCTGTGTATAATGCTGAAATTGTGCAGTGGTTTGAGTTGCCGGCCAGCCTTACCAGGTTAAGTGAGCGGCCCTGGACAATTATTACTTACATGTTCAGCGATACAGGTCTTAATATTATCCGCCTTATAAGTAACATGATTTGGTTGTGGGCATTTGGTTACCTGCTGCAGCAAATGGCAGGTAACGATAAGCTCATTCCCATTTATATTTATGGCGGTTTGTTGGGAGGCATTATTTTTATTGCAGCACATTATATTATACCACCGCTGCAGCCTGTAATTAATTCTGCAGCTTTGCTGGGTGCCAATGCAGGCACACTTGCCGTCGCCATGGCCACTAATACTTTATCGCCCGACCACCGCTTTTTTACACAGATAAGAAATGGCATTCCTATCTGGGTGCTCATGAGTGTTTATATTCTCATTGATTTTGCAGGCATTGCAGATAAGGGTGCGGCTTATAGTTTATCTCACCTGGGAGGCGTACTTGCCGGATTTTTATTCGTAATTTTTCTGCGCCGTGGCCGGGATGGCAGCCTGTGGATGAACCAGTTTTATACCTGGCTGATGAACCTCTTTAACCCCTACAAAAAACCGACAAAAGAAAAAATAAAAGAAACGGTTTTTTACAACACGGGCAAAAGAAAACCTTACGAAAAAACCACCAACATTACCCAGCAAAGAGTAGATGAAATTCTTGACAAGATCAGCCAGAAGGGCTATCATTTTTTAACGGAAGAAGAAAAAGATATTCTTAAAAAAGCTTCGGAAGGAGATGAGTTGTAAAACTCATTTTTAAAAAAGATAAATGGGTTCGGTCTACTGTATGTAATATGAAATATTAATTTTATTTTTAATCAGGAAATTTTAAAACTTTAATTGGCTTTGCCTTTTCATAAAAAAACAACATGAAAAAAATATTAATGATAGTTGCAGTTGCTGTATCGCTCATGAGTTGCGCAAGCAAAACTCCAGAGATAGATAAAAGCATTATACCTGCAGAAGCTGCCAAGCCTGTTATGAATAATATAATTTCAGACACGGCCAAAACTCAACCAATGGTTGTAAACCCTGCAGCCAGCAACGTGCCGGTGATAACATCTGCGCCGGTAAGCGCAACTCCTGTAGTAAATAGCAAGGGAGGTTCGGGCCCCAATCCTGCTCATGGCCAGCCGGGTCACCGTTGCGATATTGCTGTGGGCGCACCGCTTAATTCGCCTGCAGCCAATACTGCCAAGCCGCAGGTGCAAACTATTTCAACAGCACCCACAAGCACTACTGCTCCATCTGCTGTGGCTGCACCCGTTAATACAGACCCAAACGCTAAGTTAAACCCTGCTCATGGCCAGCCGGGGCATGATTGTTCTATAGCTGTAGGAGCTCCATTGAAAAAGAGTTAGGTAAATTAAAATAATATTTCAATGTAAAAGCCAGCCCCAGGGTTGGTTTTTTTATGCTGTTATTGGCAGCATGTAGTTACTCTTCAACAGTTTATTGTTTACATAAATTACTCATGGGTGTTTTAAATAACCCGGTAAAGGGATGGCATGATTTTAGCAATCTGCAGGCTGGCTAAAACAAAATATTAATGTTATAAATTATACCTCACCAATTTCCAATAATTAAATCTGATAAAATGAATCACACAAACGAACCGGTTCCGGTAGTGGAGCTGCATAAAAAAAAATCTCCAATAAATAATAAAAATGGCCTGATAGCAGTATTAGGCGCAGCCGTACTGGGTATGGGAGGCTACATGATTTATAACAATAGCAAAACAGGCGAAAACATTCAGCAAAAAGAAACGG
>JAYVGA010000140.1:0-9752 GCA_043772635.1 Chitinophagaceae bacterium | reverse complement strand
GTAGTTGCAGCAATGTACTGTTTGCAATAACACTATTGCTAAATATAGTTTGGTGCAGCGGCCAAAGCATAGCTGTATTAAAGAGTAAAAAGAAAAGTAAAAAATAAACCCGGTAGGGTACATTAAAGTCGGGGCTGCAGTCGTAGATGGCGTTTCCCGTTGTTGCTGTAATTACTTTTCTATTATAAGAAATGAACCTGTACAATTTTTGCAACAGCCATTTTATAGGTTTTATATTTCCTGTAAATTTTATAAAGGGTATTTTCTTATCCAGTATTTCCAGCATGGCATCTATGCCATACAAAACTTTTTTTGTTTGCGTATCTATCAAAGGGATTTCATTGCGGCATTTTGTTTTATCTACCAAATTAAAAATTGCCGGTTCAATATCGCTGAAATTTTTTCTGCCTTCTTTATCCAGTAAACCCGTTTTTACAAACACAGCCGTGTATGCTGCGCAGAGTGGACAATCATCATCATAAATAAGTATTGCAGTTGTTTTTTTCATGATTGATAAATTTAGAGTTGGCAGGTGCCTGGCCACTGGTTGCTGTTTTTCTAAGTACAAATTTTACACAAGTGGCCTTACAGCTTAGTACCTTATTTTAAAGCAGCCAGCGGCCGCTGCATTTTTACATATACTTCATGGTAACATAACCAGGTATAATAAATAGCCATAGGAAGTGCAGCAAATAAAAACCATACCATTATGGTATATAAAACAGGAGGCAGTAATAATCCCAGCAGGCTTAGGGCAGCAAGGCCGGTTACAATGGCGTGATAATAATACCTGCCTGCTTTTCGGTGTGTAAACCATCCACCAATTGCATGAACAAGCATGCTCATCATTTGCCAGCCACCTGTTACAGCATAACCAATTAAAAATGTATAATCAAGCCGTATTATACTTAGTATAGTAAAAACGGTAATTAAGCCAATGCTTATCCAGGTATCTATAATTTTAAACTTTTTCATAATCGTAATATTTAAAATTTCAGAAAATAGTGAAACATACAGTTTAAAAGAAAGCCAGAGTTTATTCCGGCCATTATTTTTATTTAAACATTTTTAAAATACTTCCGGTAAACCAGTTCTCGTCTGCTTTAATCAGCACATCTAAAGTTTTATCTGCATGCATACCAAGTTTTTTAATACTTCCTATTACCTGGGTAAACTGCTGTATGGCTTTATCTTTTTTATCGCCGTCAATATTTTCCAGCTGGCTCAGTAATTTTATCATGGGGTCCAGTTCCCGTTTTTTTCTTTCTTTAATAATTTGGGTGGCCACTTTCCAGATGTCTTTTTCCGCAGTAAAATATTCTTTTCTTTCGCCGCTTATAATTACCCTGTCCACCAAACCCCAGCCAATTAAATCCCGGATATTCATATTTACATTTCCACGGCTTATGCTCAGCTCTTCCATAATATCATCCTGTGTTAAGGGGTTTACACTTACCAGCAGCAAAGCATGTATCTGCGCCATGGTGCGGTTAATGCCCCACTGCGTACCAAAGGCACCCCAGCTGCTGATGAATTGTTGTTTGGCTTCTGTTAGTTTCATGATGATGTTTTATTACAAAACAAATATAGATTGTAATTCTGAAGTTTCAAAATATATTGAAAGATAATTTCCCCCGGAATTGATGTACAGATATTACCCCTTTGTATGCAAAGGAAGCCAATAAAGAAGAACGTAAAAAATGTAAGGTTTAAAAAACAAAAAAGCGTTAGCATTTTACAGCTAACGCTTCCAAATATTATTATAAAAATTACACCAGCATGGTAACCGGGTTTTCCATATATTTTTTTAACGTTTGCAGAAAAGCTGCACCCACGGCTCCATCCACGCTGCGGTGGTCGCAGCTCAAAGTAAGTTTCATCACATTGGTTACTCCAAAGCCATCGGCTTTTTTTACTACAACTTCTTTAATAGTGCCTACAGCAAGTATGGCACTATCCGGCGGATTAATGATGGCAGTAAATTCTTCAATATCCATCATGCCAAGGTTGGAGATGGTAAAAGTATTTCCGCTAAATTCGTTTGGCTGTAGTTTTTTATCTTTTGCTGTAGCATATAATTGTTTTGCATCGGCAGCTATTTGCGATAAGGTTTTCTGATCTGCAAAACGTATAACCGGTACAATTAATCCTTCGGGCAATGCCAATGCACTGCCAATATGTATGTGATGATTCTGGCGTATAAAATCGCCCATCCAGCTGCTGTTTACATCAGGATGCAGCCGTAGTGCCACTGCACATGCTTTTATGAGCATATCATTAAAAGAAATTTTTACCGGGCTTACTTCGTTCATTACCGTACGGGCAGCCATGGCATTATCCATATTAATTTCCATGGTAAGGTAAAAATGCGGAGCACTAAATTTGCTTTCGCCCAGGCGGCGTGCAATTACTTTTCTCATTTGCGTGAGTGGCACATCGGTATGCCCTTCCTGGCCATTAGCCGTAAATACTGCTACCGGCGCTGCCGCTTTGGCTTCTGGAGTTGAAGCCTTTAACTGTTCCGGTGCAGCAGCAGCTGGTGTATAACTATCAATATCTCTTTTGGTAATGCGTCCGCCATCGCCACTGCCACTTACTTTTTGTAAATCAATTCCTTTATCGGCAGCTAATTTTTTTGCAAGGGGCGAAGCTTTTATACGGCCGTTGGTTTCCGGTAAAACTTGTGCCGCTTCAGCTACAGGGTTTGCAACCGCTGCAGGGGTTGCTGCACTTTCTGTGGACGTTAAAGTGTTTTGTGCAGTTGCTGCATTGGATCCACTTTTTTCTGCATTTATATATGCGCTTACATCTGTACCGGCTTTGCCCACAATAGCAATAATCTCGTTTATCTTAGCGGCTTTGCCGGCTTCTACGCCAATATACAATAAGGTTCCTTCTTCATATCCTACTACTTCCATTGTAGCTTTATCCGTTTCTACATCTGCAAGCACATCATCGGCTTTTACGGTATCGCCTACGGCTTTATTCCACGATACAATTTTTCCTTCCGTCATAGTATCGCTTAGCAAAGGCATACGAATTTCTTTGGCTCCATCCGGTAAAGAAACTTTTGCAGCAGGTGCTGCTGCTTCGGCAGTTTTTGCAGGTTGTTTTTCTTTTGCAGTTTCTTTTTCAGCAGGTGTAGCATTTGTACTTTGTTCAGCTGTTTTCGTTCCTTCACCTTCATCCAGCAATTGCTTATAATCTTCTCCTGCTTTACCCACAATGGCAATTACCTGGTTTACCTGTGCAGCCTGGCCGGCAGGTACACCAATATAAAGCAGGGTTCCATCTACATAGCCGTTTACTTCCATAGTGGCTTTATCTGTTTCTACATCTGCCAGCACATCATCTGCTTTTACGGTATCGCCCACTTTTTTATTCCACGATATTATTTTTCCTTCTGTCATCGTATCGCTCAATAGCGGCATGCGTATTACTTCTGCCATAATATTTTCTTTTGTATTTTTTAGAAGCCCGAAATTAATGCAAAAACAGGATATGAATAAAGCTTTAAGGGCATTTAGTTATATAGAATGGAGTTTTAATAATCCAGTTCCAGTCTTATCCTGTCTTTTAAAATTTTAATATTTGGATATTGCTCTATCATGATCTGGTATTTTTCTTTGGTATTCAGCGGCTTTTCTCCATTGAGTTCTTCTTTTTCTTCCTGGGTGATGATGATTTGGTAAGTGATATTCCGGTTATTAAAATGCATCATCAGGTGATCTATCAATCCCGGCCTTTCTACTTCAATAAACTTTTGCTGCATGCTATTGCCAGTAAAAATTACAAAACTGTTTTCGTCTTTTATTTGCAGGCGGGCCATTTTAAATATAGAAACCGATGAATGATTTTTGTTGTTTTTCAGCCCATCAATATAAATATTCCAGGCTATATCCAGCTCAGCAGCCGTAAGGGGCTTGCTGTTAAAAACAGGAACATTATTTTGCCTCGCTAATTTTTCCCGTATACTTTTTAAGGAGCCAAAGCTGGCAGAACCTGTAGTAGCAGCGGTTTCTTCAGCCACCTTTACCCCTGTTTTTTTTATAACAGAAGGCATGGGTTCCTCCATTATTAAACTGGCTTCTGCAACCAGTGCAGGTTTTTGTTTTTCGGGCACTGCTGGTTTTTCATTTTTTATACTGCTTATAGTAAGTGTCCTGAATGCTACAGATTTTACTTCATCCGTCCGTTTTTTTTTACTCAGGCCATCACCGCTTTGCTGTAATTCCAAAGCCTGGTTAAGGTAGCTTAATTTAATAAGCACCATCTCTGCAAAGAGTTTTTTATTGCGGGCCATTTTATAACCCATGCCGGCATCATTCAAAATGTTTAGTGATGCCAGTATCCAGCCCATATCTGTTTTTTGAGCCCAGGCAAGGTATTTTTCTTTAAAGTCTTCTGCTACTTCCAGCAGCGAAACTGCCCGGGGGTCTTTGCTCACCAGCAGGTTTCTTATAAATTCTGTAAAACCTTCTAAAAAACTATCTGCTTCAAAACCTTTTTGTAAAATGGTATCCAGCAAAAGCAGGGCATCGCTTAGCTGCTGTTGATGCAGGTGTTCCAGTAATTTAAAATAATAATCTTCGTCTAAAATATTAAGATGCTCTAAGGTATTGCTGTAAGTAAGTTTGCCATCTGTAAAGCTTACTATTTTATCCAGTATGCTCAGGGAGTCTCTCATACAGCCCTCACTCTTTTGGGCAATTACATGCAGCGCTGCTTTTTCTGCGGTGATGTTTTCTTTTTCGCATATCTCCTGCAGGTGGCTAATGGTATCGTTGGTGGTTATACGCTTAAAGTCAAATATCTGGCAGCGGCTGAGTATGGTAGGTAAAATTTTATGTTTTTCTGTGGTGGCCAAAATAAAAATGGCGTAGGGTGGTGGTTCTTCCAGTGTTTTTAAAAAAGCATTAAATGCCGAAGCACTGAGCATATGAACCTCATCTACAATATATACTTTATACCTGCCGGCCTGTGGTGCAAAACGCACCTGTTCTACCAAGGTACGAATATCATCTACCGAGTTATTACTGGCGGCATCCAGCTCATGAATATTTAAAGAAGTACCTGCATCAAAAGACACACAGCTATTGCAGGTATTGCAGGCTTCGCCTCCGGCAGTTCTGTTTTCGCAGTTGATGGTTTTGGCCAGTATGCGGGCACAGGTAGTTTTGCCCACACCTCGTGGCCCGCAAAACAAAAATGCATGTGCCAACTGATTATTGTTGATAGCATTTTTTAGAGTAGTAGTTATATGCGCCTGCCCCACCACAGTACTAAAGTTTTGGGGCCTGTATTTGCGTGCAGAAACGATAAATTTGTCCATAATAAAATAAGTCAATAGGTCAATGGTCAATAGGTCAATGACGACTTCAAAGATAAAGAACATTGATAACTCGTAAGCCGTAACTTATAATATCGGGTGGCGTTTAAATTCCATTGTGCTGTTAAATAAATACCGGTAAGTACATAAATTTCTGCTGCGGGATACCTTGCCAAGACTGCTGGCTATATTGAGCATTTTAGGATTAAAGTCGCCTATCCATTGCATTTCATACTCGGTATAAGGCGAAGCATCTGCCTGCACAATTTTTGCAGACTCTCCTATAATATATGCATCTACTCCTTTTCCCTGCCACTCCGGAACTACCCCAAAAACCAACCCCGAAAATTTTTTATTGGGTTTAAATTTTTTTATCCACAAAAATTTAAGTTTTTGCAAAAGGCCAAATTTTCCATTAAGGTGTTTAAACCATTGATTAAGATCGGGAAGGTTTACAAAAATGGCAACAGGATCATTTTTATAATAGGCAAACATCACAATTTTTTCATCCATTACAGGTTTCATTTTTTTAAACAGTATAATGGCCTGTTCCCTGTTCATTTGTTTTAGCCCGCCATGGCCTGCCCAGGCTTTGTTATACACAATGGAAAAATCTTCAGCAAATTTTTCGAGTTTGTTTTTATAGATATGGCTGGATGAAAAGTTTTTATCTTTCTCAAGCTGGTTATGGCGTTCCCATATTTTAGCGGTTAGCGGTTCTTTGGGTTTCATATCAAAACAAACCTGGTCAAAAAAAACACGGAAACCGTAGTTTTCAAACAGGGTTACATAATAGGGTGGATTATAGTTCATACAATAAAGCGGTTCCTGGAAACCTTTTGTTACCAGGCCCCACCAGCGGTCTCTTTCTCCGAAATTAATGGGTCCATCCATGGCCTGCATACCATTTTGCATTAACCATTCTTTTGCAGTATCAAACAAAAGGCTGGCAGCATCCTGATTATTTACGCATTCAAAAAAACCTATACCTCCCGCAGGTACATCATCTCCTTTATTTTTATATTTTGAATTTACAAAGGCCGCAATGCGCCCGGTAAGTTTGCCCTTTTCATCTTTCAGCAACCATCTTTCTGTTTTTCCAAAACGGTAAGCTTTGTTTTTAGAGGGATCAAATACATCTTTAACATCTTTATCCAGGGGCCTTATCCAATTAGGATCGTTTTTATAAATACCCAGTGGCACCAATAAAAAATCCTTTTCTGCGGCCTTATTATCTACCAAAAAAATTTGCATGCGCTAAAATTAACGGATAGTAAAGAATAAAAAAAACAGCTGTTTTATAACTGTTCTTTTCTTAACTGGCTGGCTGTTTTGCTGCTTCCATCGTGGCTCCATCCCGGGGGCATAAAAATGTATTTCAGCCGGTTTATAAAAGAAGTTTTTTTAGCAACATCTTTACCCATATTTTTCCATTCATGAAAGATTACATCTACAGGATTATTATCATTTTCTATTGGTTTTGTAAGGCCATATTTTACAGGATCTGCAGCTAGTTCTTCCTGGAAAGTTCCAAATATTTTATCCCAGATAATAAGGCACATGCCCATGTTTTTATCAAGGTAGCGGATATTGCTTGCATGATGCACCCTGTGATGGCTGGGGCTTACAAAAATTGCTTCAAACCAACGGGGCATTTTATTAATGTATTTTGTGTGCACCAGTATACCATAAGTTTGGGTGATGGAATACATAAAAACAATATCTAACGGATGAAAGCCCATAAGCGCAATGGGAACAAAATAAATAAACCGGTACACCGGTTGAAAAACCGATGACCTGAAGCCGGTGGTTAAATTAAATTCTTCTGATGAATGATGGGTTACATGCACTGCCCAAAAAAACCTGCAATAATGATCTATGCGGTGTTCAAAATAAAAAGCCAGGTCTTCCAGTAAAAAAAGCAGGAGCCAGTACAGGTAAATATTTTCGATATAAAAAAAACGATGCTGGTAGCACCACATTAAAATACTTACATAAAAAAGAAAACGCAACAGCAAATCAAGAGCTCCGTTTGTAATAGTGAGGTATATATTCTGAATGCTGTCTTTAAGGGTGTAATATTTATTTCCCTTCCAGTTGCTCATTATAATTTCGGCACCAATAAGTATTATATATAATGGTACCGACATTAATAAAAACCATGTTTCCCTGGATGATTGCATGGGCGCTAAGGTAAGGGTAAAATAAGTTGCGGATTATGTAAGTTACGGTTACGGGTTAAAGAGTTTTGGGTTTATAAATTACTTTAATCTTAAATATCCTTAAACGCCTTAAACGTTTAACTCTTCTTACACTGCCATAATTTCTTTTTCTTTAAAAGCAAGGTGTTTTTCTATTAATGCAATATGCTTATCTGTTAAGGTTTGGGTATCGTCTTCTGCATCTTTTGCTGCATCTTCGCTAAGCCCCTCTTTCTGTAATTTTTTTATGTCTTCTATAGCATCTCTCCGTATGTTGCGGATAGATACTTTTGCAAGTTCACCTTCGGCATTGCATCTTTTTACAAGTTCTTTTCTTCTTTCTTCGGTAAGCGGCGGCAAAAAAAGGCGAATAATGTTGCCATCATTTTGTGGGTTAATTCCAATATTGGCAGCAATAATTGCCCTTTCTATAACCTGCAGCATATTTTTTTCCCATGGCTGCACAGAAATAGTTCTTGCATCCATAGCAGTAATATTAGCTACCTGGTTAATGGCGGTGGGAGATCCGTAATAGTCAGCCATTATCCCATCCAGCATGTTAGGATTGGCTTTGCCCGCACGTATTTTAACCAATTCTGCTTCAAGATGAGTGATTGCTTTTTCCATTAATTGGGTAGCATTCTGCATTACAATATTTAAATCTTCTGACATAAAATATTATTGATTGGCTGCAAATTTATAAAAATATACGGGTTTACCCGTAAGATTTATATACTGCTAAAGTAATTTAAAATATGGGGATATTAATCTGCCTCAACAGACTCTGGAACCAGGCCAAATACTTTATGGCTTTTAATAATTTGCTCTTCCTTTTCCAGCTCTATAAACGGTTGTTTTATTCTCTTACGCTGGTAATAAATAAAACTGATAAGGCTTAAAGAAGTAAAGAGTAAAATGCCTATTACGGCCGAAGTGCCGAGGTCTCTTAAAAAAAAGGCCATAGCAATAAATAAAATGTTTGTGATTATACAGGTTAGGGTAATTTTTTTATGATTAAATCCTAAGTCCAGCATAAAATGATGCACATGGTTTCTATCGGGACTAAAGGGAGAGCGGCGGTCTAGTATACGTGAGCCAAAAACTCTTAAAGTATCAAATAATGGAATCATCAATATGGCAAAACCTATGGCAGGAGCAGATTCCAGGGCCCATTGGCCTGGGGCCGTGCCCGCCACATTAATAAATTTTATTACAAGAATAGAATTAATAAGGCCCAGGAGAAGAGAACCTGTATCGCCCATAAATATTTTTGCAGGAGAAAAATTATAAATAAGAAAACTGATAAGCGCCCCGGAAAGAGAAAACGCCATTACAGAAAAAGCCAGTTCTCCAATCATATAAAAGTAAGTTCCAAAAATAAGTGTGGTTAATAAACCCAGGCTTCCGGCAAGCCCATCCACACCATCAATGAGATTAAAAGAATTGGTGATAACAATAATAGTGAAGAGTGTGAGAATAGTGCCGGCAAAGTTGGGTATTTCGTAAATTCCTAAAAGACCACCCATATTGCTTATCTGTATACCACCAAACTTAATTACAATACCTGCGGCTATTAGCTGGCCAATAAATTTTTTAGTGGCAGAAATTACGAGGATATCATCTTTAAGACCTAAGAAGAAAATTACTACAAAAGCTGCTACAAAAAACTGCAGCTGGCCGGCAAGGTTAGGGGGAGTACAAGTTAGATATGCTATGATAAAGCCACCAAAAATACCAAGACCTCCAAGGGTAGGTATAACTGTTTTATGAACTTTTCTTTCATCGGGCTCATCAAAAAGTTTTTTAACTTTTGCTACCTGTATAATTACAGGAATAGAGAAGAACGTTATTACAAACGCTAAAGTTGTACTAAATAAAATGTTATCCATGCAAAAGGTTTAAATAAAGCCGGCGGTTGTGCAAATGTATAAAATATGTTTTGTAGAATGAATTTTTATGAAAACTTATTATCATTTAATCCACCGCCTGCAAAACTAACCACAATCGGTGGCTAAATAACGCATCGTTCATGAACTTATTATTAATACCTGTAACAAATAGATTATTTTCTTTTTGAGTATGTAATGTTTTAAAGTAGGTTTGCAAACCTGTAAAACAAAAACTTATATTAAATGGACAAACTTAAAGACATAGCCACACAAATAAGAAGAGATATAGTAAGGATGGTTCATGGAGTGCAAAGCGGCCACCCGGGCGGTTCT
>JAYVGA010000139.1:0-5928 GCA_043772635.1 Chitinophagaceae bacterium | reverse complement strand
TGTGGGTAGGCGGTTTGTTTGATGCAGAAGATTGCTGGGGCGCATGGAATTGTTACAAAGCCACACAAAAGCAAAGCCCGCAAACAAATAATAAAATTGTAATGGGCCCTTGGTATCATGGCCAGTGGAGCAGGGAAGGAAGTTACCTGGGAAACATACAGTTTGGAAGCAATACATCTGATTATTTTCAGAAAAACTTCGAGGTACCCTTCTTTCAATATTATTTAAAAGGAAAAGGCAGTGTAAAGGAAATGGCTGAAGCAAATATTTTTTTTACAGGAGAAAACCAGTGGAGAAAATTTGACAGCTGGCCTGCAGCAACTGCAGAAAATAAAAAACTTTTTATTGCTGCAAATGAAAAATTAAGTTTTAATGAAAAAATAAATGCTAAACCCACTTTTTATGAATATGTGAGCGACCCTGCAAAGCCGGTACCTTACACTGAAGATGTACATGACGACCGCACCAGGGAGTACATGACGGACGACCAACGTTTTGCCAGCCGCAGAACAGATGTACTAACTTTTGAAATGGATGAACTACAGGAAGACCTTACTGTGGCAGGGCCAGTGATTGCAAATTTGTTAACCAGTATTTCTACCACCGATGCAGATTTTGTAGTAAAATTGATTGATGTGTTTCCCGATGATTTCCGCTACAATACTCCTCCCCCGCCAGGGGAGGCCGGGAGGGGGCTTTATCCTATGGGCGGTTATCAAATGCTGGTACGTGGTGAAATTATGAGGGGCAAATTCAGAAACAGTTTTTCTGTGCCCGAACCATTTGTAATAAATAAACCTACTGCCGTAAAATTTGAATTGCCCGATGTGGCACATACTTTTAAAAAAGGTCATAAGCTCATGATACAAATTCAAAGCACCTGGTTTCCACTGGCCGACAGGAACCCGCAAAAATTTATAAATATTTACAAAGCAGATAACAGTGATTTTCAAAAAGCAACTATTAAAATTTATAGTGGAGCCAATGGAAGTTTTTTCTCACTCCCCATCTTAAAAAATTAATGAAAAAAATAACAGGCTTTATCGCAGTGCTTATATGTTTGCAGGCTTCGGCCCAAACAAAAATAAATTTTGTAAAAGAAAATTTTATCAAAATTGATACAACTATTTTAATGAGGGATGGTATAAAATTATATACCGTAATTTATGTGCCAAAAGATGATTTGCAGCCCTATCCATTTTTACTGGAACGTACCCCCTACTCTGCCGGGCCTTATGGCGATACTTTGTATGCCAATGCCATTGGCCCCAACGAAACCTTAATGAAAGAAAAATATATTTTTGTGTACCAGGATGTAAGAGGAAGGTATATGAGCGAAGGGCTAAACCTGGAAGTAACACCCCACATCGCCAATAAAAAAAATAAAAAAGATGTAGATGAAAGCAGCGACACTTATGATACGGTAGACTGGCTGTTGAAAAATATAAAAAACAACAACGGCCGGGTTGGGATTTATGGCATTTCGTATCCCGGATTTTATGCAACCACCAGTTTACCGGGCGCTCACCCTGCAATAAAAGCGGTAAGTCCGCAGGCACCGGTAACAGATGAGTTTATTGGCGATGATGTAAATCATAATGGTGCTTTCTTTTTACTGGACAATTTTAGTTTTATGAACTATTTTGGTGCCGAAAGAAAAGGACCGGTAAAAGATTATGACGGCAATGTGTTTAATTTTAGTACTAAAGATGTGTATTCGTTTTTTTTAAAGATGGGGCCGGTAAAAAATTCCCAGTCTGCAAAATATTACAACAACAAAAGTTATATCTGGAACGAATACCTGCAGCACGATACCTATGATGCTTACTGGAAAGCCAGGAATATAAGAACGCATTTAAAAAATATCAGCATACCTACGCTTGTGGTAGGTGGCTGGTTTGATGCAGAAGATTTGTTTGGTGCATTAAATACTTATTCATCCATAGAAAAACAAAGCCCGCAAAATAATAACCGCCTTGTAATGGGACCCTGGACACATGGTGCCTGGGAGAGCAAAGAATGGAAAGATTTTGTATTGCAGGATTTTGGCAGCAATACCAGCAAATATTTCCAGGATAGTATAGAAGCCATGTTCTTTAATTATTACTTAAAAGATAAGGGCAATCTTAACCTGGCAGAAGCTACCATTTTTGAAACAGGAAGCAACCAATGGAAAAATTATGCAACCTGGCCACCAAAAAATTCGGTGCCGGTAAATTATTTTTTAAACCGCAACAATAAGCTTAGTCTTAAAAAAGAGGAAAGCAAAAAAAGTTTTGACGAATACCTCAGCGACCCTGCAAAACCAGTGCCTTATACCAATGGTATATTTGGCAGGCGCAATAATGAATACATGGCCGAAGATCAGCGTTTTGCTGCTATGAGAACCGATGTATTGGTTTTTGATACAGATGAATTAACAGAAGATATAACCCTTGCCGGAAAAATTTTGGCAGATCTTAAAGTAAGCATTACCGGTACCGATGCAGACTTTATTGTAAAGCTTATTGATGTGTTACCGGAGAATGAACCCAATCCTGCCAATAGCCCAAGAGGCATGCCTATGGCAGGATACCAGCGGCTGGTAAGGGCCGAAGTAATAAGAGGAAAATTTAGAAACAGCTTTGAAAAGCCGGAAGCATTTGTACCCAATAAAATTACTGCCGTAAAATTTGATTTAAATGATGTGGCGCATGTTTTTAAAAAAGGGCATAAGATAATGCTGCAAATACAAAGCAGCTGGTTTCCTTTGGTAGACAGAAATCCGCAAAAATTTATGCGTATACCGGATGCAAATGAAAGTGATTTTAAAAAAGCGGTTATCAGGATTTATCATGATGGGATAAATGCCAGTAAGATTATGCTGCCGGTTTTAAAAAATTGATTGCTATTAAATTGCCCTGGCCCCAAGACGGGATAACCATTGCATATAGATCAGGCTTTAGCCAAACAAAAAAAAAAGCAATTCGGCTAAAGCATTTTAACTCTCTTATTTCAAAACACATTTTTTTATGAAAAAATATTTTTCAATAATCTGCCTGCTGTTATCAGTACAATGTTTTTCCCAGTTAAATATTATACCTATGCCTGCTGAGGTAAAAATGGGAAAAGGGAATTTAATTGTAAAGCAACCTTTAGGATTTATAGTAAATGCAGCCATTGAGCCTGGTGATGGAGGTATAGAATTATTTAAAAAACATCTTGCTGAAAATTATGGGTTTACAAAATTTAAAGATGGAGACACACACAGTTATGGTTTACCGACAGAAATATTTATAAACAACAATAACTCTAAAAATGACGACTATGAGATTGAAGTAACCAATAAGGAAGTGAGAATAAGGGGAAATTCAAAAGGTATCTTCTATGCGTTTGGAACATTAAAACAACTTATCAGTAAAAATACCAAAAAGGAAATCATAATTCCAATTTGCAAAATTAAAGATTACCCACGCTTTGCTTACCGTGGCATGCACCTGGATGTTGCCCGCAACTTCTACCCTGTTTCATTTATAAAAAAATACATAGATTACCTGGCCACTTACAAATACAATACTTTTCACTGGCACCTTACCGATGACCAGGGCTGGCGTATTGAAATAAAAAAATATCCAAAACTTACCGAAGTGGGCGGCTACAGAAACGGCACCATCATTGGCCGCTATCCCGGTAAAGGAAACGACAGCATCCGCTACGGTGGTTTTTACACACAGGAGCAAATAAAAGAAGTAGTAAAATATGCAGCAGAGCGATATATAGATGTAGTTCCCGAGATCGAAATGCCGGGGCATGCATCGGCAGCCATTGCAGCTTATCCGGAACTCAGTTGTTTTCCGGATGAGGATACAAAAATTTTAAATTCAACTCCCTGGGCCGGCAGCCGCAGCGGCAAACAGGTACAGCAAACATGGGGGGTATTTGAAGATGTATTTTGCCCCAGCGAAACCACATTTGATTTTTTAGAAGATGTGCTGGATGAAGTGATGCCATTATTCCCCTCAAAATATATTCATATTGGTGGCGATGAAAGCCCAAAAGAAGAATGGAAAAGATCGGCCTTTTGCCAGCAACTTATAAAAGACAAAAACTTAAAAGATGAGCACGGCCTGCAGAGTTATTTTATACAGCACATAGAAAAATACATAAACAGTAAGGGCAAAAAAATAATTGGCTGGGATGAAATACTGGAAGGTGGTCTTGCTCCCAATGCCACCGTTATGAGCTGGCGGGGCGAAGAGGGTGGCATAGCTGCCGCCAAACAAAACCATGATGTGATAATGACACCCGGCACTTATTGTTACCTGGATCATTCTCAATCTAAAAATGAAGACAGCGTAACCATTGGAGGATATTTACCATTGGAAAAAGTGTACAGCTATGAGCCAATACCTGCTGGTTTAAATGCAGCACAGGCCAAATATGTATTGGGTGCACAAGGCAATGTGTGGACGGAATATATAAAGAATAGCAACAAAGTAGAATACATGATTTTCCCACGCATGATAGCACTGGCAGAGGTTTTATGGAGCCCCAAAGCAAAAAGAAACTGGAAAGATTTTGAAAAAAGATTACCGGTAATTTTTACCGGCTTATCTAAAAATAAAATAAATTACAGCAAGGCTTATTACGATTTAAAGGCAACAGTTTTGCCTGCAAAAAATAACGAAGGTTTATTATGGACTCTGGAATCAACAAAAAAAAATACCATTACTATAAATTTTAATAATGGAGATTCTGTGTGGGGATATGCTAAACCCCAATTAATAACCAAAGAAATTTTTTTAGCAAATGCAAGCTCTAACGGAATAAATATTTCCCAGAAATTTTCCTTTAATAAAGCCACCGGAAAAAAAATATCTATTGCAAAAGAGCCCAGTAAAAATTATCCTGGTGATGGTGCCTTTACGTTGGTAAACGGTGTGCAAAATGAAAAAAGCCTTGCAAAAGGAAGTGAGTTTTTAGGCTTCCTTGGAAACGATCTGGATGCCACAATAGATTTTGGAAAGGATACTGAAGTATCAAAAATTACGCTTCATACATTACAGCAAGCAGGCAGCTGGATATATTTACCCAGTCAGGTTGAAGTATCATTTATCCCATATATTGACACCACAATAATAACAAAGCATCCTCCAATTGAAACCATTACTCATATTGTGAAAGATGAAAACAATGAACAGGTGCTGCAATTAACAGAACCTAAAACCTGTCGCTACATAAGAGTAGTAGCAAAAAATATCGGAATCATTTCTTCAGAAAAACCTGGAGCCGGTAACCCTGCATGGTTATTTGTGGATGAGATTGAAGTGGAGTGAGGTATTTGGCCGCTACAATATGTTTTTCAAATTATTAATTTCTTAGAAAGTGGCCAGGCACCAGACAAACATTTTAAATTTAAACAAACGGTTGCACAGTTTTAATAATCTTTCTCCCTTTTAAAAAAATAAAAACCTCATCATCTCTCAAACCCAGCAGGGGCAACAGTTTTTAAACTATTCATTATTTAATCTTCCTTTTTTCAAACTGTAAAATTTATAAAAAACTTCCTGCTAAACAAAGGGGCCTGTTCATAAGTTTGGTGTAAAAAAAATAAAAGCTTATTTTTATTACTCCACATTTTTTATATAATACTGCATTTTATTATGACTAAAATTGACCTGACCGATTCTCTGGAAAAAATTCCGGTAAAAATATTTCCTGATTCCAAAGAGGGATCTGAATACGTAGCAAAAAAAATTGTACAAATAATTAAGGAAAAAAATGAGCGGGGTGAAAAAGCAGTAATTGGCCTGGCTACAGGTTCTACGCCCAAAACTTTGTACGAAGAGCTTGTGCGCATGCACAAAGAAGAAGGCCTCAGTTTTAAAAATGTTATTACTTTTAATTTAGACCAGTATTACCCCATGGATAAAGATGCGCTGCAGAGCT
>JAYVGA010000138.1:0-6293 GCA_043772635.1 Chitinophagaceae bacterium | reverse complement strand
ATTAGGAACCATTAATGGCGTAGTGGTGCTGCCATCGGGAGCAGGCAGTACATGGCTCTTTAAACCATTTACCACTATAAAAGGACTAACTGTACCCTGGTTTTGAGCAATAACCACGGGAGCAGGAGACCATACCGACCATGGGCCTGATGCTGTTCTTTTATAACGCCCCCGGTAAGTGCCGTAAGCGTTTACAATAAGCTGATTAGAGGTTTGACCAGCCATTGTTACTCCATCTTTTTCCCACTCATATGCATAAAAACCAGCCTGCAGGCCAAGTTTAGCATCTACAGTTTCATTAGGGCAAAATTTATCGTGCTGAAAAAATACTAATGGATTTGCTTTATGCTGTGCATTTATAAATGGCCAATACCTCGGATCAGCCCAAAAAGCATTCCATGCTCCATGCCCCTGTGTTGGAAAAAAAGCCTGGCTTATATTACCTCCTAAATTTTTGTAAGAAGCAATGATATCATTAACAGTTTCGGGATAAGGGGCATTATCCTGCCCGCCATTTGCCAAAAATATAGGTATAGTAATATGACTGGCAAAATATTGTACATCTTCATACTGAGCTGCAGAAATTGGTTCCAGTGCACAGGCAATTTTTGCATATTGCTGCTGCTGCGGAAAATCAAACACAGCCTGGCCACCGGAAGAAAGACCACCCACATGTATGCGGTCTAAATCGAGTTTTACATATTTTGCCATTGAATCTGCCAAATCCTTTAATGTAGGAAAATAGCTTTGCAAAGCTCCAGACTGGCTTTGGGGATAAATCATAAATCCATCAAATGTTCCATCATTTATCTTTTGTGCATGCGTTTGTCCCCCATGCACTAAATGAAATTCATTATCCCAGATAGGGCCGGGCTCTCCCAAACCATGTAAAAATAAAATAGCGGGGTATGTTTTACCATCTGCCACATTATGCTGGTAAGTCTTTGGAAACTTTACCCTAAAAGCCATGCCTCTAAAATAATATGATTTGTACCCGTATGAAAAAGGATTCCAGGACAATCTGTTGGTATGCCCCCATTTACTCATAACGGTTAACGGAGGTGCCGCTGGCTGATTGTTTGTTGTAAAAATAACATCCGGGTCGTTCGGATTTAAAACGTTGGGTTGTGCAATTACTGATTTATTGGCTATTACAGCAAAAAACAGCAGGGTGGTTATAAAAAACTTTTTCATTCGTAAAAAATTTAAAAATTGTGGAAGGTAAAACACAGGAGATGAAAAATAAGTTTTAATTAAACCGTACGGATTTTACACATGAATAAACATGCCTGAAAGAATATTGAATAAATTAGAATGGACTTTAAAACGGGAAAGTTGGTATTTTTAGAGGAAGTTGAATAAGAATACAGAGGATCATAAATTAATATGATAGTGCAAAAATTAAACATTTAAACCAAAAAACAAAATATTTTTTCGAAACTCTCATTTTTAAACTTTTATTTGCGCTAAAATTATACTTAATCCTGCTAAAAAAAAAGATTATCCCTTTTAAAAAAAAGATATGCTTTTCATTAAAATTGTTTTTTGGTTTTCGGTTTTTATTATTTTTTACAGCTACATAGGTTATGGCATCATATTGTGGTTTTACTTAAAAACCGCTTCCCTATTTTCTAAATCAAAAACGGAAAAAACTGAACTGAATGCGTTTGAACCTGGAATAACCCTCATAGTTGCTACCTATAATGAAGAATTAATTATTAAAGAAAAAATTGAAAATACTTTTAAGCTTAATTATCCCCCAGCCAAACTAAAAATTATTTTTGTTGCAGATGGTTCCAATGATAATACAGTAAATATTATAAATAAATATCCGGACATAGAATTATTTTACAAACCCCAAAGAGAAGGCAAGGCAGCAGCAATAAACAGGGTTATGCCTCATATTACAACTCCCTACATTATTTTTAGTGATGCCAATACTTTATTAAATGCAAATTGTGTAAAAGAAATAGTAAAACATTATAAAAACCCACAAACAGGCGCAGTTGCCGGCGAAAAAAAAGTGGTAGATCTGTCAGTTAAAAAAAATACTGCCGGTGCAGGAGAAGGACTTTACTGGAAATATGAATCTATCCTTAAAAAGTTAGATGCCCGTTTTTATACAGTGGTGGGCGCTGCCGGCGAATTATTTTCTATTAAAACAGATTTGTTTGAACCGGTGGGCAATAATATTTTGTTAGATGATTTTATTATTTCTATGAAAATTTGCCGCAAGGGATACAGGGTTATGTATGAGCCCAATGCTTTTGCTACAGAAACTCCTTCTTTTTCTTTAGCCGACGAACAAAAAAGAAAAATACGAATTGCTGCCGGAGGTTTTCAGTCTATTGTTATACTTAAAGACCTTTTGAACATATTTAAATTTGGAAAATTATCGTTTCAATATATTTCTCACAGAGTATTGCGCTGGGTACTGTGCCCTTTGTTACTCCCAGTTTTGTTTTTTTGCAACCTGCTTATTTATATACAAACAGGTTCTGATGTATATGGTATAATACTATTATTACAATTTTTTTTCTATTTATGTGCAGTGGCCGGCTGGTTGTTTGCGCTTGGAAATTTAAAAAATAAATTATTGTATATCCCCTACTACTTTGTTTTTATGAATATTGCCATGTACTTAGGCTTTTTTCGCTTTATTAATAAGGGCCAGTCTGTTCTTTGGGAAAAAGCGAAACGCAGGTTGTAAACATCTTTTTAGCATAAGAAGAGATGCTTTTCTATTTTTTTTTAAAAAAAAATAAAAATATTTTTTTGAATTGATTTTTTTTATATAGTTTTACGCCGTGCTAATTAACCAGCCAACTCTAAGCTACATATCTTCAATTCCTACCAAAAGCTCATAATCCGTTAGTTTTACTTTATATCATCTCTGATATCTTTCTTCGAATTACCGTTTTTAGATTTCCAAGACATCCTTTGAGCTTTATTAAGAAATACCTTTTGGTATTTAACAATTAAATTTTGGAAAGTGACTAAAAATGTTATTATTATCGAAGATTGCAATTCAATCAACTACTTACTAAGTACTGTTTTAAAGAAGGATTACAATATTACTTCTGTAAAAAACTGTGCCGATGCTATGGAGCAACTTCATTCTGATGTAAACAATGACCTCATCATTTTAAATATTTCTAATTCTACATCTGACAACTTTGAGTTATTGGAGCATATTTCTACCAGTTGTGTTTTAAACAATATTCAAAGAGTAGTTATTTCAGATTCAGACGATGTACAGCTAAAAAACAAAACAGCAGAGTTAGGAGCATCATTATTTATTACCAAACCTTTTGATCCTGTATATTTATCAGACAGGGTTAAAGACCTTATAAATCTGAATACAAATACAATTGGTAAAAAAAGAAAATTCTCCATAAATATGAATATTTTCTGATAAGTCTTAAAAAAACCTTTTTAAGTTTACCTTTAAGTTTACATTTAAGTTTTACGTATGTTTACCAGCATCAATTCTCAACAGGATGAAAAATCTGTTTTGATTAACACAGACTTTCAACCAAAAGAAAAGTTTTTGTACATAGGTGACACTGCTTTTTTTCATCACTCCTTTAAAACATATTTTACCACCACAATTTTGGCTACAGATCTTTCTGAGGCTAAACTAATACTGTCCAAAGAAGTTTTGCCAGCGCTCATTATTATTGATATTCCTCTTAATCATTTAGAAATGGTTGCTTTTAAAGTATGGCTTACGGGCAAAGCATTGCAAAACATACCCATCATTTACAACCAGTCTGCATTAAGCACAACCGAAATAAAACAAATTTTTAGTCAGAAAATTGTAGATGATGTAGTAACCCTTGAAGATCATTTCAGAAAATTATCTTACAAAACCAGGTTTATTCAAAAAATAAAAAACTCTCATTCTGCAAAAGCTGTAAAAAAAATAAATTATAATTTTATATCAGAGCCCTGCCGTTTTTGTATAGGAAAAAAAATACTGGATACCATAATTTCTGCTATAATAATCATATTCTGTATTCCGTTGTTTATAATAATCAGTGTTGCCATTGCCCTGGAGTCTAAAGGCCCCGTTTTTTATTCTTCCAGGAGGGCAGGCAGAGGTTTCAGGATATTTAAATTTTACAAGTTTAGAACAATGATTATAGATGCAGATAAACAGATTAAAGAACTTGAAAGTTTGAATCAATACACCAATACCGGTAAACTACCTGCCTTTTTTAAATTGCAGGATGACCCGAGGGTAACCACGGTGGGCGCATTTTTGCGCAAGACGAGCCTGGATGAATTGCCCCAGTTATTTAATGTAATTAAAGGAGATATGAGCATTGTTGGAAACAGGCCTTTACCCTTATATGAAGCATCTACCCTTACTACCGATGAATGGTCGGAACGTTTTATGGCCCCAGCAGGTATTACAGGTTTGTGGCAGGTGAGTAAAAGAGGAAAAGAAAACATGAGCAACGAAGAAAGAGTTTTACTGGATATACACTATGCCCGAACAAGAACACTTTTGGGAGATGTAATAATTATGCTCCAAACCCCTGCCGCTTTAATTCAAAAAACGAATGTATAATTATTGCATTCAACTTCTACATTTTTAAAATGCAAACATATAAAGATGATAACCCCCTTGTTTCCATTGTAACACTTAATTGGAACCAAACTGTCATCACCTGTGAGTTTTTGGAAAGTACCCGCCATTTAAGTTATAAAAATTATGAAATTTTAGTTTGCGATATGGGATCAGATATTGATCCTACCCAACAAATAAATGATGCCTCATACCCTCATACCAGGGTTTTAAGATCTGCAGTAAACCTGGGCTTTACAGGCGGCAATAACTGGGGTATGCGCCAGGCAAAAGGTGATTTTATTTTTATTGTAAATAATGATACAGAAGTTACCCCTAACCTGCTGGATGTACTGCTTGAACCTTTTTATACTGATACTACCATTGGCGTAACATGCCCCAAAATCCGCTTTCATCACCATCCCGATATCATCCAGTACGCAGGTTTTAATCCTATAGATCTTTACACCGGCCGAACCACTGCTGTGGGTACTATGCAAACAGATAAAGGCCAGCACAATATTAGTGGATACACACATGGTGCACATGGATGTGCCATGATGGTAAAAAAAGAAGTAATTGATAAAGTAGGCATGTTTCCGGAAAAATTTTTTATTTATTACGAAGAATGGGACTGGAGCGCAAGAATTATTAAAGCAGGCTACAACATTTATTACCAGGCAGCAGGACTCATTTTTCATAAAGAATCTATAACAATGGGTAAACAGAGTGCCATAAAAGTTTATTATCACACAAGAAACCGCATTTTATATATGCGCCGAAATACGACCCGCATGCAGTTTGCTTTCTTTTCTTTATTTTTTATTTTTGTATCTACACCAAAAGCTGTATTTAAATTTTCTATTAATAAACAATACACCCATTTAAAATCTTTTATAAAAGGCGTAACTTGGAACCTTACAAAATCTAAATATTCGCCGGTTTAATTCTTATAAAACATAACAAATAAAATTATGGCCATAATATCTTTAATTACAGGCGGAGCAGGTTTTATTGGCTCTCATGTGGCAAGGCATTGTATTGCAATGGGACACCGGGTAATTGTACTGGACGATCTTAGTGGTGGCTTTGAAGATCATATTCCTGAAGGGGCAGAATTTATACAGGGAAGCATAACCGATGCTATACTGGTACAGGAGCTTTTTGCAAAATACAGGTTTGACTATGTTTATCACCTGGCCGCTTACGCTGCCGAAGGGTTATCTCACTTTATCCGCATTTTTAATTACAATAATAATTTAATAGGAAGCATTAACCTGATAAATGAAGCCATTAAATATAAAGTAAAATGCTTTGTATTTACTTCCTCCATTGCTGTATATGGCAAAGGGCAGTTGCCTATGACAGAGGAGATGACACCAGTACCCGAAGATCCGTATGGTGTTTCTAAATATGCTGTAGAACTTGATCTCCGTTCGGCTCATGAAATGTTTGGCCTTAACGCTGTTATATTCCGCCCACACAATGTGTACGGCCAAAATCAAAATATTGGCGATAAATACCGCAATGTAATTGGCATCTTCATGAACCAGATTATGCAGGGAAAAAAATTAACCATCTTTGGCGATGGTACACAAACCAGGGCATTTAGTTATATTGATGATGTAGCTATTCCCATTGCCAAATGTGTAGATCTGAAAGATTCGTATAATAAAGTATTTAATATTGGTGCCGATAAACCATATAGTGTAAATGAATT
>JAYVGA010000137.1:0-5651 GCA_043772635.1 Chitinophagaceae bacterium | reverse complement strand
TGTAAGCGGCACCATCTCTATGGCACGCACCACACCGGGCTCGGCCACATCCGAATTTTTTATCTGCATTGGCGATCAGCAGCAGTTTGACAGCAGCAGCCGGGGCAACTCTGATGGGCAGGGTTATGCGGCTTTTGGTAAAGTATTTAAAGGAATGGGTGTAGTGAGTAAAATTCAAAATAAACCAAGTAATGGAGAAAGTTTTTTAAACCCGGTAGAAATTATTAATATAAAAAGATTGTAACCTATGATTATAAATGCAACCCGTTTACAACAACATTTTGAAGCCATGAGTCTTATTGGTAAAATAGGCGAAACAGGCACCTGCCGCCCGGCTCATAGCCCATTGGAAAAAGAAGCATTTGAGCTGGCAGCTTCGTGGATGCAACAGGCAGGTATGCAAACACATGTAGATAATTTTGGAAACCTTATAGGCAGGCTTGAAGGTACTGATCCTTCTTTACCCGTATTAATAATGGGCTCTCATTTAGACTCACAGCCTTATGGTGGCCGCTTTGATGGTGTGGCTGGCGTGCTGTGTGCAATAGAAGTTGTAAAAACAATATCAGAAAATAATATAGAACACAAGCAGAGTATTGAAGTAATTTCTTTTGCTGATGAAGAAGGATGGAGGTTTAATAAAGGCCTGTTTGGATCGAGGGGAATTTTAGGAAAATTAGAAGAAGGAGAATTGCAGCGTACCGATAAAGATGGTATTACAAGAGAACAGGCCTTAAAAGATTTTGGCTGCGATATTTCAAAGTTTAAAGACTCTGAATATAAACCATCGGGTATTTTTTGCTTTTTAGAATTGCATATAGAGCAGGGGCCGGTGCTGGATACAGGCGGCAAACCCATTGGAGTAGTATCTGGCATTTCGGGCCCGCTATGGCTCACCGTAAAATTAAAAGGTATGGCTGGCCATGCAGGCTCTGTGCCCATGCCTTTGCGCAAAGATGCATTGCTGGGCGCTGCAGAAATCACCCTTGCCTTAAATGAAATTGTAACACAGGTGCCGGGAGCCCCAACGGTGGGAACCGTAGCCACTATGAATGTGTTTCCGGCCAGCAGAAATATCATTGCAGAAGAAGTTAGTTTTACTATTGATCTGAGAGATATAGACCTGCAGCGGCGCAACCTTTATGAAAAACAATTAAGAGAAAAAATAACTGCCATAACGGAGAAGCATAGCCTGAGTTACGAAATTATGGAAGATACCAACAGCGAGCCAAGATACTGCGCCGGCTGGATAAAAGAAATTATTCATGAGCAATGCAAGGCATTGCAACTGGATGCTCCCGAATTAATGAGTGGCCCTTTTCATGATGCAATGGCACTCTCCTACGCCTGCGATTACGCCATGATATTCGTTCGCTGCAAAGATGGGATAAGCCATAACCCGCTGGAATATGCCTCTTACGAAGATCTTGCAAAAGGGGCACAAGTAATGTATGGAACTGTGCTGGAGATTTTAAAATAATAGACGCATAATTCTTAGAAGCTGTTTGAGTTATTTATTTTCAGTTGCTCTGATAATTTCGGTGATACCAGCGAAAGTTTTTCATAGCAACATAGTTGTGCCTGCCCCTATGCCTGCGTAGGGGTCACAATCCGTTCATCCGCATACATAATGGCAACATTGCAGACCCTATAATAAATTTTTTGTAAATAATTCAAATAGTTTCTTAATGCTGTTCCTAAACATAAACAATGAAAAACGCTTTATTATTTATCAGCATACTTTTTATATTAATGCTGCAAAGCTGCAGCAGTGCACGCAAAACAGCATTTGCAAAAACAGAAAGTGCCGCTCCTTCTGCCATAAAATCTGTGGTAGTTATTAAAAAGAAAGTGCCTGCAAAATTTATTGATGTAAAAGAAACAAAGCCCGGTGATTTGGTAAATTTTTCAAAAACGTTACTGGGCGTTCCTTACCGGTATGGCTCTGTTAAAAAAGAAAATGGCTTTGATTGTTCTGGTTTTGTAAATTATGTGTTCAATCATTTTAATATTAAAGTCCCCCGTACTACGGTAGAATTTACCAATGCAGGAACAGAAGTAACTATCAATGAAAGTAAACCCGGCGATCTGATTTTATTTACAGGCAGCGATGCAAAAAGCGGTGTAGTTGGCCATATGGGTATTATCATAAAAAATAAAAAACCCGATTTTAATTTTATACATGCAGCATCTGGCGCAGGCGTTATCATCTCTGAAATGAACGCTTATTTTGTACCACGGTTTGTAAAAGTAATCAGGGTATTTGCGCAATAATTATTTTTTATTCTTTGAAGCTGTTTACTTAAATTAAGCCCGTATTTTTTTGTTCTATATTGCTGAAAAAGTACAAGTGAGTGACACAACGATGATGCCATGAAAAACAAATGTTTGTAACCAAATAATTTTTTTAAGAAAACCATATTAATTCATCATTCAACAATTTCTCCAAAAGTGTGTTAATGATTTTTACTATACAACCTTATAAACAACAAATACGTAAGTAAGGATATGAAAAAATTTATAACACCGGGATATGCTAAAATTTCATGGTTTGTATGTTGTTTTATTCTTTTGATAAGTGCATGCAGTAAAGAGCAGCGTTCAACTACAGCTCCTGTTTCTCAGAACGATACCACCGTTTCTTACAAAACATTTCTTGCCCTGGGAGATTCTTATACCATTGGCCAATCTGTAAATACAGAACAGCGCTTTCCTTTTCAAACACTAAATATGCTCTACGCACAAGGTGTAACATTTAATCAGCCCAATATAATTGCCACTACAGGCTGGACAACAGGAAATTTAATAAATGCGCTAAACAGCAATCCTCCTGCCGGCACTTATGATGTGGTTAGCCTGCTCATTGGTGTAAATAATCAATACCAGGGAAGAAATAAAGAAGAGTACCGGTTGCATTTTACAGAGCTTTTAAATAAAGCTATTTCTTATGCAGCATCAAAGCGCAGTCATGTTTTTGTATTATCCATACCCGATTACAGCATTACTCCATTTGCACAAAATTCAGATACAGCCCGTATAGCCAGGGAGATAGATGACTTTAATGCCATAAATAAAGAAATAACATTGCAGTATGGAATTGCCTGGCTTGATATCACTCCCATATCCCGGGAAGCAAAAAATGATCCTTCACTTTTAGCGGTAGATGGATTGCATCCTTCGGGTAAGCAATACCAGCGATGGGCTGCATTACTGGCTCCTTTGGTAAAAGCAGCGCTTTAATAATGCGGATAAAATAATATAAAAACAATCTTATCATCTAAGCTTTACTTTTGCCAAAATAAAACTTAAACCTCAGCTTAGTTTTTGCTCCATGATAAGATTAGCATATTTTGAAAAAGATGATATAACCCAACTTATAAATTGGATAGATACCGATGAACTGCTCACCAACTGGGCAGGTTCACTCTTTAGTTTTCCGCTCACACAAAATAGTATGGAGTGGTACCTGGCTAAAACCAACGACATTGATTCATCGGATGCTTTTATTTATAAAGTAATTGATGATGAAACAGGTGAAGTGGTAGGGCATATTTCATTGGGGGGCATCAGCCGCAAAAATAAATCGGCCCGCATAAGCCGTGTACTTATAAGTAATAACCATAAAGGAAAAGGCTATTGCAGGCAAATAATAAATGCTGTTTTACAAATTGGATTCCAGGACTTAAAACTTCACCGCATAAGCCTTGGTGTTTATGATTTTAATAAGGCAGCATTAAAATGCTACCAGTCTTCTGGCTTTGTAATAGAAGGTACCAACAGGGATGTACTGATGTATAACAATAAATGGTGGACCCTGGTAGAAATGAGTATACTGGAAGATGAATGGAAAAAATTAAACGCATAAAAAAAACCTGGCAGCAACCAGGTTTTTTTATACGTTTAAAAATATTTATTGTGGATATACAACCGGTGCCACATAACGTTTTCCAAAAACCAGCACATTGGCACGGCCTTTTAAAACATTGCCCTCGGTGCGGTATTTAAAATCAATGCTGCGGATAGATTTGCCTTCGGGGCCCAGTTCAATATTACGGCTATACTGTTCTGCTACCAGTTCTTCATCAATGGCAGGATCTAATTTATCGCCATTTTGATATACAACATGTAATTCATTGAGGCGTATATTTCTTTTTTCTACTTTAAAACGGATAGCAGTAAAACGGTTGCTGCTCAGTACATTTATCTGGTCACGGTCTCTTACAAAATTTACAGTGCTTTCTCCAAGCAGCTCCCATCCTTCTTCGATGGCTATGCTGCGGCGGCGGCTGCTGCAGGATAAAACAGTGCTTACAATAATGAGTAATAATAAAAACCGGGTAAGTTTTTTGTTTATTGTTTTCATACAAATAATTTTTACGAAGATAACCAAAATTATTTTTTGATTGACTGTTTACGATTAACTGCCTTAGATGATTTTAAAAAAACAATTCGCAAAACAATGCCTTGTTTTATGTATTACTTTTATTTAAACTACTCCCGCAAGTTGCAAACTTCTTTTACCTATTTTTTTGTAATCTATATTTTTTACAACCGGGTCCTGTGTTAGTATGAGTGAAATACCGGGTTGTTTCCACCAATCATTTTTTAAAAGGGAAGAAGCATGAATGATTCCAATTACCCAACTGTTACCGGCTTCATTGTGCCACTCCTCAATCCATTCAAAATAATCCTTATCTAATTTTTCAATTTCATCTGCGCTTACAAAAACTTTTAGGTAATAATCATTGGTTAGCTGCAGTTTGTTTTGCTGCAGGTATTTTTTGTATTCGTATTTATAATGGTACCGCAATGCAGCAATATCGCTTAATACCGCAGCAGCAGTAGGATAAGCCCCTGCACCTTTTCCTTTAAAAAAATGTTTATCGGCAAAACTGCTTTCTGTAATAAGGCCGTTAAACTCATTGTTTACGTTATACAGTTCATCCTGCTGGTTTACAAACTGGGGCAATACAAAAGCAGCCAGTTGTGTATCATTTATTTTTTGTGCAGTGGCCACAAGTTTTATTTTAAGCTGTTTTTGCCTTGCCAGCACAGCATCAGATTCTTTTATTGCAGTAATGCCGTTATACAAAATTTCCGCAGGTGCCAAAATGCAGCCAAAGGCATGGGCCAGCAGGATAGTTAATTTATTGGCCGCATCGTGCCCTTCAATATCCAGCGATGGATTGCTTTCTGCAAAACCCAATTGCTGTGCCTCCAGCAAAGCATCTTTAAAAGAAAGACCTTCTTCAAAAATTTTTGTAAGAATATAATTAGTGCTGCCATTTACAATTCCTTTTACCGAAGACAATAAATCGTTGTCGTAATATTCTTCCAGGTTGCGTATGATGGGAATACTTGCACAGCAGGCCCCTTCATATAAAAAAGCTGCATTGTACTCATGCTGCAGGTAAAGCAGTTCTTCAAAATGTGCCGCAATCATTTTTTTATTGGCGCTTACTACTGCCTTGCCTTTTTGCAAAGCTGCTTTTACAATTTTGTAAGCAGCATCTGCATCGTCTATCAGTTCTACAATTACATTAATATTTTCATCATTAAGTAATTCATCTGCACAGGCTGTAAAATGCTGGGCCGGTATGGCTCTTTTTTTATCAGCATTTTTTATACATATTTTTTTTATGGATGCCTGT
>JAYVGA010000136.1:0-9206 GCA_043772635.1 Chitinophagaceae bacterium | reverse complement strand
CGCAAATATTTCGCCAAGGGTTTCCACAAGGGTTGACAACTTTTAAAAAGTTGTCAACCCTACCGACCCCCCTGTGAACAATCATTTATTCGTTAATATTTTTAGATGGTTTAAAATTTTGTACCATATTATTCATTGTTTTTATTTTTTTAAAATCCGGGTCCATCTCCCGGGAGCGTAAGCCCGCCACTTCGTTTGCCATAAGAATAAAAACATTCCAGCACAATCCTTTGGTAGATGGCCACCAGCTATCCGTAGTTGTATATTTTGTGGGAATAAACTCTTTACTGAACGGCCATTTGGGGTTCAGGTAAATCTCTGCCCACACCCTGTTCTCCATCAAAGGCAATGCCTTATTCCATCCATGCTTTAATCCCACCACATAAGCACAATATTCTGCCCTTAACCAACTGCCGCCATTATAATAAAAGCCATCACTTTTTCCGTTGCTGTAATTTTCTTCACCAAATTTTTCAAAGGGTTGATAATCTCCGCTGAGGTAAGCAAAACCTTTTGCATCATTGGTGCGTCTTACACAAATTGGGGCGGTAGTGCCATATTCGGGGTGGGGGGAGTTGGGCACTTTGTTTAAAATGGGCATTTGTTCCAGGTGATGTTGCACCATTTCATCAGTAAGCATGGGCCGGTTAAATAACCATAAAGAAAAAAATTCGGGTTCCAGATCGGTAAGTGTAATGATGTCGGGAAAATTTTTATCAAACAGTAAATGCTTTCTTTTTGTATCATAAAAATTGCGGTATTCCTTTTCAGCTTTTTGAATATAGGTTTCGCTGATCTCAAACCCCAATTCTTTTATAGTTCTTAATGCAATGGCCAGCATGCCCTGGTTTACTCCAAGGCGGTCAGTCTTGGGATTAAAATCTACAATATCTACCTGGCTCAGCGAAAAATGTGCTTTGCATTTTCCATCCCTGTTGCTGTCAAATTCATTCAACACATAGTCCACTGCTTTTTTAATTTTTTCCTGCGGAAGTGTAACTCCAAAGCGGCGTTTGTTCAGCATGGACCATATCAGCCATTCAATGGTGGCTTCATTGTCTTTTGCTTCTACAGATCCCATGAGTGGTGTAATGATGGTGCCAATGCCGCCCCTTGGAGTTTGCGTTTTACCCCATTGTTCCCATAAAGCAAGGTTGAGCTCTTTGTTGTAAGATGATACAGTAGAAAAAAAAGCATCCCGATTGTACATATCCGGTGCGTAATTCATGTTGGGTACATTAAAGGGAGTAAAATCATTTACATCTGTTATCCATGTAAGCATATTAAAATTGGCGTACAGCATTTTTTCTATGGGCAATCCTTTAAAGCCCTTTGCTTCGGCTAAGCGTACCTGTGAGGATATCATAAATTGCTGATGCGATTGGTAAGGCTCGGCAAAAACATAAGTAGTTTTTGCAATTTTTTCTCCTAAGGGTAAAATATTATAGGGCTCCTGCTGTGGCTCATGTTCTGCAAACTGCAGGTCTTTAATTTGCAGTGTACACTCTTTGCCGGATTGTGTACCAATAAACATAGATACGCTGTCGTTTTCAATGTACGGCACCAGTATGCTTCCTTTAAAAAGTGTCCATTCATTTTCTACCGCCGGAAAATTATCAATATACTTTACGCCATTTTCCAGTTCTATAGTTTGTTGCCCGTTCTTAACCCTGAAGAGTTTTAAGGCCAGGGGCGTATTGCCTTTGCATAAAAAAGAAATGGTATAAATTTTTTGATCTTTTAGTGGAGCAATAAAAGATATGCCAGCCCTGCCACCAGCATGGCCTGTTATTGAAATATATCCATTTGCATTTTCTATTTCTGCATCGCCTTCTTTTTGATAAACTGCAGGTGCATTTAAATTGGTTTGTGTACCAGCATCCAAATTGTACAGTTCACCAAATGTTTGTTTGATATAATTATTATTTGCAGCTCTCTCTGCTTCATTGGCAACAGAAAATAAATTAACATCAGGCAGGCGGCGCATGCCAACAAAACCACCACCACGGCCGCTAAAGCGGCGGCGGGTATTCCTGGTGTATTGATTTTTATAACCTGCATCTGTTAAAAACCCTACTACATTATTATCTGCTGTAACAAAACCGGCAGCCGGAAACATCTCATGCACAAAGCCACCGGGGAAGCTGTCGTATTCGAATGTTATAAACCGTTTTGGTTTTTGTGAAGCCCTGGCAGTTTGTTGCAAAATATAATACATACCCGGCATAGAGGGCTGAAACAACTCAATCGTTTTTTTTATAATATTTGCATTTACTACCTGGTAGGATACTGTAACAGATAAATTGGCATCAAAAGCGGGCAGGTAAGCATCTCCTGTTAAGCTGATTCCCTTTTCATTTCCCGTCCATTTCTGGCCAGTCCATTGCGCAATGTTTTGAACAGTACTTAAATCATGATTAAATAACTGCAGCGAAAATTCTTCGGTATTGGTAACCAGCAATTGATTGCCATTGTAAATATCTACATGGAACCCTTGCAACGCATTGCCGGCAACTTTAAGAGAAAGCTGGGTGCCAAAGGCAAACGAATATTTAAAAAATATAAGCAGGCAAATTAAAAACGGGGCAGGCCTGGATTTAAAAAAAAGCATATGCAGCATTTGAATGCTAAAGCTAAATTTTATGCCTGCCCTTTTTGTACACTATGGTTACATTTTAGTGTACCATTGTTACAATTTGATTAGAAACAACTGGGTTTATATAGGAAAAAGGTTTTTTTGGAAAAATATTACAGATTAATGTAATGGAGGAGTGTAATAAAAATGCAGAAGGTTAATATGTCTTTGTGGTAAACATGTCAGTTGCATCAAGGTTATACAATTTTCCCGAGCCATCTCTGCCAATTTCTCCTTTTGGGTAAAATGGTTGTTTGGATTCTCCTGTTAAGTAAAGATTTGTACTTGAAGTTTTCAACATACCATTCTTAAATATTGGTATACCGTGGCAGGAAGTAAATTTTTCTCCCGCATTTACTTTTATGGTAGTACTTTTTAATTTTTCCCTTCAGATAAAAAATGCCCGGCATATTTTTCCCGGTATTCATTAGGTGCACAATTAAACCGCTTTTTAAATTCCCTGAAAAAGTAAGATTGATTATTAAAACCGGTGCGGTAAAAAATTTCGGTTACCGTGAGTTTTGTAGAAGCAAGTAAATGGCCTGCCTGCTTTAAACGGATATGTTTAATAAACTCACCGGGTGTCATACCCGTCATGGTTTTAAGTTTGCGGTACAGTTGCATTTTGCTCATGCAGAATATTTTTTCCAGGAAGAGGGCGCTAAGCTCCGCTTCGCCAAGATGCTCATCAATTACCTGCACCAGTTTGGTAAGAAAAGCTTTATCGGTTTCTGCCAGGTCAGATTCTATTAATGTTTCTGCTGCCACATCATTTTTAAAAAGATCCAGCAGTTTTTGCCGGTACTCCAGCATTTTTCGGATGCGCAGTTTTAAATGTGCGGTTTGAAAAGGTTTGGCTATGTAAGCATCTGCCCCCACTTCGTATCCTTCCATATGATGCTCTTCGGTGCCTCTTGCTGATAAAAGAATAAAGGGTACCTGGCAGGTGGCTGGTGTGTTTTTTATTTTATTGCACAATTCAAGGCCGTTCATATTGGGCATCATTACATCGCAGATAATAATATCGGGCATATGCTTATCTATTATTTCCAATGCATTTAATCCATCGCCGGCTTCATAAATAATATACTCTTCTTTTAAAATATCTTTTAATAAAAAACGGATGTCTTCATCATCTTCTACAATTAAAATATTTTTCCGTTCCCCGTTCTGGAGGTTTTCTATAATGGCCTGTTTGTTATTTTCTATAAGAGATACTTTGTGTGCAGGGTTAAGGCTTGATGTAATGGTTTGGTACAAATGCGAAGGCTTATCGCTGATGGCATGCACGGCGTGCTGCACCTGTGATGCCGGTGGCTGATCAATAAGCGGAAGAAATACTTTAAAACTAATGCGCTCATTTTCGCTGCTGGCTTTTATTCTGCCGTTTAATAAAGTTACCAGTTGCCGTGCAAAGGCAAGGCCAATACCGGTTCCAAATTTTTCACCCGATGCATTATTTTCTTTTACTACATAAAACTTATCAAATAACTGAGATAATTTTTCCTGCGATAATTGTATGCCGCTATTGGTAACCGTTATCTCCAGTTCTTTTGTTGCTTTATTTTCGCAGGCAGCAAATACGATCTGCTCATTTTTTTCGGAATGTTTAAAAGCATTGGATAAAAGATTGAAAATAATTTTTTCCAGTTTGTCTTTATCTACCCAGCCGGCCATACCGGGTGCAATGGCCAGGTCGTATTCCATTTTATTCTTTTCGCCGCCGGGTACAAAAGATTCTCCCAGGTTTTGCAGCAGTTCCGTAATATTCAGGTAGCTGAAATGGTTTTCAAAAAAACCAGCTTCGCCTTTTCTAAACTCCATTAACTGGTGCACAAGATAGGTAAGCCTTGATGCCTGCTGAAGAATAAGCGATAAAAAATAGGGTTTATCTTTATGTTCTTTTTGAGGTACAGGATTATCTGTAAATCTTTCTGCACTGCCCATTATTAATGTTAATGGTGTTTGCAGCTCATGGGCAATATTGGTAAAAAATCCAATGCGGTTCTGATGAATTTCTTCTTCTTTTTTACGCATTAAATGTTCTACTTCCAGCTGGTGTTTTATTTGCTGTTTGTTTTTACGGTAGCGGTATAAGGTAAATACCAGGGCAGCTATCATGGCCGCATACAGGAGCAATGCATAAGTGGTAAGCCACCAGTATTGTTTTACCTGCAGGGTTAATAAAGAAATTTCAGGAGTCCAGGTACCTTCGCCGTTGCTCCATTTTACCTGCAGGTTATAATTGCCCGGCAGCACATTGCTGTAAATTATTTTACCATTGGTGCCTGCATAATGCCATGCTTTATCATAGCCCTGCAAATAATAAGCATAACCGCATTTATCTGCATTTAAAAAACTAACCGCATTAATATCCAGTTCAAAAAAATTATCTTTTCGCCCAATTGAAAAATGAAGGGTTTTGTTACTGCCGGTATCCAGTACAATAAAACCATTTTCATCTGCAGGCTGGCCGCCAAATAAAATTCCCGATACCAGCAGGTTGGGTTGCCAGGCAGATTTGCGGATGTTTTGCGGAAGAAAATTATTAAAGCCGTAAGTGCCGCCAAAAAATACATTACCACTTTCATCTTTCCACACAGCAGCATCGCAAAACTCATTGCTCTGCAGCCCGTCCGACTGCTGGTAATAAGATACTTTAAAATCTGCAGGGCTCACTTTTGCCAGCCCACGGTTGGTACTTACCCAAATAAATCCTGCAGCATCTTCTGTAATGGCATGTATGGTATTGTTGGGTAAACCATTTGCTGTAGATAATTTTTTAAATACGGGTGCTTCTTTTGCAGCATCTGCATTGTTTATCCAGTTAAGGCCATAGCTGGTGCCAATCCATATCCTGTTTTGATTATCTTTAAAAAGCGACAATACATCATTATTAGAAAGACTGCCCTCGTAAGTAAAAGCTTTAAATGTTTTAAAAGTCCGGGTAGTTTTATTTAAGAGGCTAAGGCCACCATACCGGCAGCCAACCCATAAATTATTTTTATCGCCTTCTGCAATCGCATAAATAATATCGTTTGCAGGCCCGGTGTTTGTGCTGTTAAAAACAAAACTTTCTAAAAATGCCAAATGTAATTTGCCGGCTATATCCCGGTTTATTTTAAGATGAATCAATCCATAACCACTTGTGCCAAGCCACAAAGAATTATCTGTATCCTGGTTAATGGCATACACCGATCCAAATTCGGGATAGCTATTATAACCTTTAATATCTGTCCACTTATTAAACTGTTTGGTTTTTAAATCGTACAGGCCAATTCCTTTGCCATCGGAACCAATATAAATTAAATCATCCACTCCTTTTTTTAAAGCATACACGGCATTGTTATCTAATTGTGCCGGTGCTAAAAAATATTCTTTATCATTATAACCTGTGCTGTCGCTCCAGAATTCTTTAAAATTAATTATACCGCTTCCTTTTGTTCCTACCCACAAATTTCCGTTTACCTCACAAAAAGATCTTACAGATTTGTTGTAAGGCATACCGCTTTGGGAAGTAGAAATGGTGCCAAAAGATTTTGTTTTAGGATAAATTTTTATAATGCCGTTTCCATCCGTTCCATACCATAAAATATCTTCGCTGCCGGGTGCCCAGGTAGTAATTTTTACCTCCTGCATTTGTAATGCTTCTTTTTGCAAAAAAGAAGAGGGGGTAAAACTATTATCATAAACAGTATAACCTTTGTTAGCCCATGCCAGCAGGTAATGATTTTTATACCATACCATTGAAGTAACAGGTTGCTTCATTTGCATAACGGGCCTTTGGGTTAAGCCATTGCCGGTTATGGCAAACAAACCGTTATCTGCAGTACTAAAAAATAACTGGTTATTGCAATTAAAAAAGTTTGTAATGCCTGTTTTATGATTAAAGGTTCGCAGGTTTTTAAACTGCTGCTTGCCTGCAGCATAAACGCTAAGAACACCTGTTGCATTTAATATCCATAAACGGTTGTTTGTATCAAAAGCAATTTTACTGATGCCATTTTTTTGCCCCGGTAAATTGCATACCCGGAAAGTATCTTCTTTTGCGTCATATAAATTAAATCCCGATTTTTGGTTGAGACAATATACATTGCCGGCAGTATCCACAGCCAGTGCATATTCCTGCTCACTCACACTGCTGCCCTCGTACTGGTTATAAAAATAATTGTAAAATTTACCGGTACTTTTTTCATACCTCGATATTCCCTCAATAGTAGTAACCCAGATATTATTGTTTTTGTCTTCTGTAATTTGGCGGATAACATTGCTACCAATACTTTTAAAATCATTATCCTTGCTGTAATTAAATACATGAAAATTATTGCCGTCGTACATGTTAAGGCCATCCCATGTGGCTATCCACAATAAATTACCTGCATCTTTAAAAATATGATTGATAGAACTGTTGGAAAGCCCATTGCGGTTATCGTAATGCTGTACAAAAAAAGGATAGGCTGGATCTGCAGCAGCTTGCTGAAGAAAGCATGTAGTATAAAATATAAAATATATAAAACGAAGCATTGTTTTCATTACGATTAATCCTGGTTAAATATTTTTTAACGGGGAACGTTATTGTTTTTTCTTTTGATAAAGTGAATATTGTTTTTATTTTATATAAAAGATAACCAAATTCGCACTTAAATATTTTACTCCATTAGCAAGGTAGGCTTATTAAATAACAGCTTAAACAACCAATGCGGATAAAAGGGTACAATATTTGCCTAAGCAAATCTTTTAAATAGGTATAATAAAATTAAAACAAAAGAAACTGTATTTAAAGCAGGAGCAGGACTAATTGTTTTTGGTAAGCAATTTTTTAGGATAAATGGATAAAGCTTATTAAAAAACAATTATTAACTTTATCGCTTATATTTTCAAAACATTTTTAAACAATAAAATACAATCAATGAAAAAAACAATTTTATCTGCAGCGCTTGCAGTGCTCACTATGGCTGTTATGGCACAATCTACCTGGAAGTCGGACAAGATGCATTCTCAATTAAAATTTGATATTACGCATTATGGCATAAGCACTGTATCGGGCGCTTTTACCGATATTGAAGTAATGGTTACTGCTGCCAAGGAAGATTTTAGCGATGCAGTGGTAGAGCTAAAGGCTAAAGCCACTTCTATAACTACCGGTGTTACTCCCCGTGATGAGCATCTTAGAAGTGCCGATTTTTTTGATGTGGCCACCTTTCCTGAACTGAGTTACAAAAGCACGGGTATAAAAAAACTGGGCGATAATAAATACGAACTAACCGGAAATTTAACCATGCATGGCGTAACAAAACCGGTAACACTGCAAATGGAATTGAGAGGAACATCTACCAACCCCCGCAACCAGAAAAAAGCGGCGGGCATCAGGGTAACAGGTAAAATTAACCGCAGCGATTTTGGTATCGGTGCAAAGTTTCCGGCCCCAAGCCTTAGCGAAGAAGTAACCATAACCGGCGATGGTGAGTTTGGAATGTAAACTTTATAAACATAAATAGTTTAACTGGAAAATAAATTAAACCTATCAATAATTTTTACTGGTGGGTTTTTTTGTGCAATAGCCTCAGGAATTTACTTATAAACATTAGTTCAATTTGCCCCTTAATATTTATTAGCTTACTAATTAAATTTTATTTTTCCCTTTTGTAGAATCCCTTTTTATCAACTCCGATTTAATAATAATATTTTCATTTGCTATTAGTGTTCTTTTTTTATCAAGATGCTTAAAAAGAATATCAGCCGCCTGTTTACCCATTTCAAATGCAGGTTGTGTAATGGTAGTTAAAGAAGGGTTTAACAATGGAGCTGTACGCAAATTTGAAAAAGAGATAACTTTTATCTGCTGGGGTATTTTCAATTTTAAATCATTGCAAACGTAGTATGAAGTGAGGGCCAGTTTCTCTACTGAGGCAAATAGGCCATCAGGTTTTTTACTGCCCTGTAACAGTTGTTTAATCTTTTTATAATTCGCTGCCTCATCGCCATTGCATTTAATTATTCTCGAATTATTTATTTTAATATCATGCTTATTTAATGCTTCAAAATATCCTTGTTTTCTTTTATTATCAATCGAGAGGTTTTCTGAAATAGACAGGTATGCAATGTCTTTACATCCACTTTGAATAAGATGCTCCGTAGCATTAAACCCACTGGTAAAATCATCCGTAGTAATTTTTGCGGTTTCTATTTCGTGGCATATCCTGTCAAAGAAAACAATGGGTATGCCGGCGTGTATCAGCTCATTCAGGTGGTCATATTTATTAGTGCTGCTGGCTATGGACATAATTACAGCATCTACACGGCCATTCTGTAAAACTCTTACAAGGCTTTCTTCCTTTTCACTGTCGTCATGTGTGTTATATATAAGAATATGGTAGTCCTTTTCCTGTGCTACTGATTCAGCGCCACTGATTACCTGGATAAAAAAATTATTAGTAAGCTCGGGTACAATCAGTGCAATCGTTTTGCTTTTGTGATGGCGGAGTGAACCTGCGTATGGACTGGGGTTATAACCCATTTGCTGCGCCATTTCAATTACCTTTTTCTTTGTGTCATTTCCAATTTCGTGGCT
>JAYVGA010000135.1:0-6648 GCA_043772635.1 Chitinophagaceae bacterium | reverse complement strand
ACCCGAGTATGCAGTATTTAATATTAACTACCGTTTATCGGCCACCCCGCTTTTTCTTTTTCCCACCCAGGAGCTGGATGTAAAAGCTGCTGCAGAATTTATTTTTGCCAAAAGAAATGAATACGGTATATCTGATAAATTTGTAATGGTGGGCGCCAGCGCAGGCGCACACCTGGCCATGCTGCAGGCTTTTAAATACAACAGCCCTGTAAAAGCTGCAGCGGTGGTTTCTTTTTTTGGCCCCGGAGATTTGCTGGATATGTATAACAATCCTGCAAATAATAATCCTTTGTTTCCGGTAATACTGGCACAAACTATTGGTAAAACTCCGGCACAGGATCCGCTTATTTATTCCAGTTCAAGTCCTTTAAATTTTATAAGCAGCAACACAGCCATGCCCACTATTTTAATACATGGAGGTTTAGATCCGCTGGTAAGGCCACAACAATCGGAAAACATAAAAAACAAACTTACTGCTGTATCAATTGCCAGCCAGTTTGTTTTATATCCTGCAGGCGGCCACGGAGATTGGGATGGGGCTACCTATACAGATGCTTTTAATAAAATTGTGGCGTTTCTAAAAGTACATGTTCCTTAAATTAACTTAAACAAGCTTTTCACATCTGCATCAATACCTTTGGTAAAGTTTTTACTTTAGCAAAGTTTTTTACTTTGACAAAGTTTTAATGAGACGCCGTAAATAACTTTGACAAAGTTTTTTACAGCCTTAAAGTTATCATGAAACGTAATAGTAACTTTTACAAAGTTTAACCACAATCTTTAATAAGTTTTATAATTATCAATGAAATTATTCTTACTATTCCTGTTATTTGTTTTTTTATCTGTTACAGGTTTTTCGCAGTTATATTTTAAAAGCACATTAAAAGTCAACCGTGAAAAAATGTACCGCAACCTGGTGCAAAAAAGTATCAATAAAAATTTAGCCTTGCCACTTACAGACTCTACAGAAGAAACCTGGCAGGGTGCTTTTTGGGCGCTGGAATTACTGCAGGTAAAATCTATGTGGATTAACGGAAGAATTGATATGGCAGCAGAACAAATGCACAGCAGGTCTGAAAATTTTCAGCGGGCTGCCCTGGAACTGCTGTATAGCAACTATGCCGGCAAATATTACCAGCCTGTAAAATTATTGCTTATGCAAACCGGCAATGCAAAAATATTTGCCATGTGCGCCGCCTATATTTTAAACAGCCAATATGCAGCAGCCGATGTAAATTTTCTTTCTGTAAAAACAAAACAGCAACTGGCCCTGCAACCCGATAACCCCATTCTTCAGCAGCTGTTGTACCAGGTAGAAGATTTTAATAAACCCATTACTACACCCGACATAAATGGATTTTTAAAAAAAAGTTATTTACCGGGTCATGTATTGGTATTTAGTTTTCAAAGAAAAAACAGGAACTATCCCGGTATTGTAATGGTAAGAGATGCCCATGGAAATTTTATAAAAGACAGCACCGGTTTATATTTTTCGGTACCACAACTGGCACGCAGCATTAATAACCTGCCCGGCTATTTAAGCAATGGTAATACCCCCGAAGGAATTTTCAGAATGAAAGGTTATGATGTATCTACCAATGGTTTTATTGGGCCTACGGTAAATGTGCAGTTAACAATGCCGTTTGAAAAATCGCCTGCTTATTTTTATGCAGACTCTGCCATAAGCGATACTACGTGGAATATTAATTATTACCGCAACCTGCTCCCAAAAAATTTAAAAGATTATTATCCCATTTACCAAAGTTATTATGCAGGCAAAGCCGGACGTACAGAAATTATTATTCATGGTACTGCCATCAATCCTGCGTATTACAAATCTCAACCCTATTATCCATTAACACCTACCATGGGCTGCCTTACCAGCAAAGAAATATGGAACGAAGAAACAGGGCAGCGGTTAGAAAGTGACCAGCAAAAACTTATTAATGCTATGATACCAGCGGGCGGGGCACAGGGTTATACCATTGTAATAAATATTAATGATGAGCAAAGGCCCGTGCTTTTATATGATATTGTTCCTTTGTTAGAAAAGGCAGGCCACAAATAAATATACCCTTGTAACTTTGCTGCATGAATACCCCACCGCTTGCAGAAAGGATGCGCCCAAAAACGCTGAACGATTTAACAGGTCAGCAGCATCTTACAGGAAAAGGAAGCATACTCCGCACCGCTATTGAAAATGGCAAAATACCTTCTATGATTCTTTGGGGGCCGCCGGGTACCGGCAAAACCACCATCGCTAATATTATTGCTCACAGTTTGCAGCAACCATTTTATCAACTCAGTGCTATTTCATCCGGCGTAAAAGAAGTGAGGGAAGTAATAGAAGAATCAAAAACAAAAAAAGGAGCCATACTTTTTATAGATGAAATACACCGGTTTAATAAAGGCCAGCAGGATGCATTATTGGGTGCTGTAGAAAAAGGGATTATCACACTTATAGGAGCTACTACAGAAAATCCTTCTTTTGAAGTAAACAGTGCGTTGCTAAGCCGCTGCCAGGTTTATATTTTAAAAGCATTGGAAGAAGTGGATCTCATTCATTTACTGCAACACGCCATCAACAATGATATAATATTAAAAGAAAAAAATATTGAATTAAAAGAAACCGAAGCCATCATCAGGCTTTCTGGTGGCGATGCCAGAAAATTATTAAACCTGCTGGAACTGGTAACAGCCTCCCCAAACCCCTCCAAAGGAGGGGCTTCCGAAGGCTCAAATAATTTGAATGTACCTGATAATTTAGAAACTTCCAAAAGCCCCCCGCCGGGGGGTTGGGGAGCTGTTACAGATGAACTTGTTATGCATACAGCCCAGCAGCGCATTGCCCTTTATGATAAAAAAGGTGAGCAGCATTACGATATCATTTCTGCCTTTATAAAAAGTATGCGTGGCAGCGATCCTAACGGTGCCGTGTACTGGCTTGCAAGGATGATAGAGGCAGGAGAAGAAATAAAATTTATTGCCAGGCGCATGCTCATCTTTGCAAGTGAAGATATTGGCAATGCCAATCCCAATGCTTTGCTGCTGGCCAATAATTGTTTCCAGGCGGTAAATGTAATTGGCTACCCGGAGAGCAGGATCATTTTATCGCAGTGTGCAGTTTACCTGGCCACATCTGTCAAGAGCAATGCATCGTATATGGCCATTAACGAAGCACTGGATGCAGTAAGAAAACACGGCGATCTCCCCGTGCCGCTACACCTGCGCAATGCACCTACAAAACTGATGAAGCAAATGGACTATGGAAAAAATTACCAGTATGCCCATAATTTTGAAAACAATTTTGTGCTGCAGCAATTTTTACCAACCCAATTGGATGGCCGTACTTTTTATGTTCCTCAAAAAAATGCAAGAGAAGAAGAGTTAAGAAAATTTTTAAAAGAAAGATGGAGAGATAAATATGGATACTAAAAAAGATATAGAAAGCAGGGAAGATATAGAATTTTTTATCCGTGCCTTTTATAAAAAAGTAATAGTGGATGAAAACATCGGAATTATTTTTACACAGGTAGTTCCCATGAACTGGGAACATCATATTCCTTTGATAACTGATTTTTGGGAAACGATTTTATTAGATAACCCTGTATATAAAAATAATGCGATGGAAGTGCATTATAAACTGCATGCTGTTTTCCTTTACACAAAAAACATTTTAATGCCTGGCTGATGCTTTTTAATGTAACCCTGGATGAAATGTATACAGGCCCTGTTACTGCACTGGCAAAAAAACGGGCTGCAGGAATTGCAGGCTTAATGGAATTTAAAATGAACCAACCTTAATATTTATGAACCAACTGATATGGACCTGCAAAAATTTCGAAGAACTTACTTCAGCAGAATTATATTGTATTCTTAACCTTCGCAACCAGGTTTTTGTGGTAGAACAAAACTGTGTGTACCTGGATACCGATGGTAGAGATGCGGCATCCTTTCATTTTTGCGGATGGCTGCATAATGAACTTGTAGCCTATTGCAGAATACTGCCTCCCGGTGCAGCATACCCGCAACTGGCCAGCATTGGCAGGGTATCTACACACCCTTCTCACCGCAAAGATGGCTACGGAAAAATATTGATGCAAAAAGCAATTGAAAAAACTTACGCACTGTATAATGTATATGAAATTAAGATTGGCGCCCAGCAATACCTGCTACAATTTTACAGCAACCTTGGCTTTATAGCCACCGGCGAGCCCTATCTCGAAGACGGAATTCCTCATATAGCCATGCTTCATAGCAGGTAATTTTTACATAGCAAAACAATAATTAGTTAAAGTCTGCGTTTTAATAACATGTTGCTGCATTTTGAGCAGTGAATATCCATTTATCTATAGAAAGACTAAAACTAATCACAGATGAAACCTGCTTTACCTAAAGTAATTTCTAAAACTTTGCTGCTTTTACTCTGCATTGTTTTTCTGCACATACAGGCATTTTCCCAACACTTTGTTCTTGGAAACGAAAAATTTAAAATTGAAGCCGGGCTAAACTTTGGCCCCACTTTCTTTTTAGGAGATCTTGGAGGCAATCATGGTAAAGGCACTACATTTATTAAAGATGTAAATCTGGAGCTTACCAAGATGATGAAAGGAGCTTTCATTTCAATTTATCCAGCAGAGTGGATAGGACTTCGGTTAGCTGGTCAATTGACTTACGTATCGGGTGAAGACTATATAATAAACACAACAGGTGTACACGAATCCTGGAGGAAGCAGCGTAATCTTGATTTTAAAAGTAATATGTGGGAAGTGTACACAGCTATTGAATTGTTTCCTACAATGATGTTTAATAAATATGGTGATTATGATCCCAGATTAAAACCCTATGGTTTTATTGGTGTAGGTCTGTTCCATTTTAATCCCAAAGGATCTATTAAAAGTTCTAATGGTAGCAGAACCTGGTATGAACTACACCCGCTCCGCACAGAGGGCCAGGGAATGACTCAGTACCCCAACAAAAAACCCTATAGCCTCACACAAATAAATATTCCCATGGGGGGCGGTTTAAAATATCAGATTAGCCCAAGAGTAAACTTAGGAGTGGAGCTTTTATACCGGAAAACATTTACAGATTATATAGATGATGTGAGTACCACTTACATAGATCCTAATTATTTTGACGATTATTTATCTGCACAGGATGCAGCCATTGCAAGAAAAGTGCATGATAAAACTTTTGGAATTGTTACACCGGGTGTTACACGTTACGCACCAGGTACCCAAAGAGGCAACTCAAAAAATATGGATGCTTACTTTTCTACCTTGTTAAAGCTGGGTGTAAGACTGGGCGAAATTTATGGCAGTGCAGCTGAAAGAAATTCGGCACGCCAAACCAGGTGTCCTCATTTTTATTAATATAAAATAATTATCCTGATGAGAAACAGCTACAATTTTTATGTGCTCATGTATAAGGCCATTGCTGTTACGGCGTGTATTATGCTGCTCATGTTTTTTTACAAAGCAAAAGCAACAAAAAGCAATAACTTATTCGCAAAAACAACGATTTATTTCTCCAAGGCACCAGAAGAAAAAATAAATGTTAAGATAATAACTGCGCAACCCAGGAAAGTACAGCTATACTTATTTAGTGCCGGTGGCGACCTGGTAAAAAAACTGGAGACAGATACAAAACAGGTACAAACGCTGAATGGAATAAAAAAAGGTCAATACCTGTACCAGTGTTTTGAAAAAGACATACAGTTAAAAAGCGGAAAATTAATAGTAAACCAAAATAGTATCAGCTATGATTGATGTATAAGTGCAAAGATATACAACAGAAGTAACCCCCTTGGAAGCAACGTATATTCATGTACGCTGATTACCCCTGAAACCACAAATTTAACTTCGTTACTATGCTTTGCCTTATTTTAAAAAGTTGATTAAAATCCTATCCTTAAACGAAAAACCATGGAATACGAGCCATGGTTTTCTTTTGCGGTATACTTTCCACATTATATTTTTTTGTAAAAAAATTACTCATCATCAGCAGGAAAACTGTTGGGATCATTAAACAGGTGCCACTCATCCGGCAGGTCATTCACCTTATCAAAACAGGATATCCATTGTATAAATATGCCTCTGAAAATTTCTATTTCTTCTCTTAAAACTTCCAGGTATTTTTTTTCAATTCCATGAATTTCATCGCAGGCCCATAACTGTGCCTTTAACTCACAAATATTTACTTTAATAATAACTGCTGTTTCCATTAATAAACTGTACACATCATTTATTGCTATTGCACCCCTTATTTTAGCAGGAATAATCATGGCATTCTGCAGCATCAAACCTTTGGTCATTTCTTCAAACTCATCATCGGGTAATAAATCGCAAATGGTTTGTGTAAGATTTAAAATATCTATAGCTTTTTTATACAAAGCCTTGCCATTAATTTTTACAGGCTTCCAGCTTTCGCCGTTTTTATCATCCTCTTCAAAATCGTGCTGGCCAAAAAAATTACCGGGGTTATCTGTACTCATCGCATTTTACTTTAATTCTTTTTTTAAATATTTTGCTGTAAAACTTTCCTTTATATCCACCATTCCTTTTGGTATGCCCTGGTATAAAATTGTTCCACCCCCACTTCCGCCTTCAGGCCCGATATCTATTATGTGATCTGCTACTTTTATCA
>JAYVGA010000134.1:0-7140 GCA_043772635.1 Chitinophagaceae bacterium | reverse complement strand
GCCATTTGTGTAGCGTTGTAAGCAAAGTCGCATTCTTTGGCAGTAAACAAACCGGTTCCAAAATATTTTAAAATTTCTTTAGGTGCTACAATGGCTTCGCCCAATAAAGCCATACCTGGAGTGGCCACCTGCACACATTGTTTTATTAAGCGTAAAAGATAGTGAGCCTTGGGAAGGTTCTGGCAGCTGGTGCCTGTTTCTTTCCAGATAAAAGCAGGGGCATCAATTCTTAATACATCAATACCAAGATTGGCATAAAAGAAAATGGTATCCAGCATATCTATAAATACAGCGGGATTTGTAAAATTAAGATCCCACTGGTAATTATGAAAAACCGTCATCACCCATTTACTGCATTCTTCGCTCCAGGTAAAATTGCCCGGCGAACTTTCCGGAAAAATATCGGGCATGTTTTTTTCAAAGGCATCCGGCATGCTGCGGTTGCTGTACATGTAATAATAGTCCTGGTATTTTGTATCGCCGCTTTTTGCCTTTGTGGCCCACTGGTGCCGGTGAGAAGTATGGTTAAGAACAATGTCCATCATGAGGTACATTTTTTCTTTACTCATTTTCTTCTGTAATTTTTTAAGATCGGCCAGGGTGCCAAAACGTTTGTCTACTTCTCTAAAATTGGATACCGCATAGCCACCGTCGCTCTCACCTGCCGGGCTTTGCATTACGGGCATAAGATGTAAAAAATTTACGCCCAGTTTTTTAAAATAATCCAGTTTATCATTCAGGTTATTTATGTTGCCGCAAAAGCGGTCTACATAAAGGCTCATACCCGTTATCTGGTTGCTTAAAAACCAATGGCCGATTTTTTCTTTTTCTTCATCGCTTTGTTTTAAAAAATCAGGCCTTTTTATATATGCTTCTATAATAGTTTGTACCAGTAGCTCAAAATTTGCAGCTGCATGACTCCCATACAAATCCGTATATAAAAAATGTATGGCCGAAGTATTGGCTACAAAACGGGTGAAAAATAAATTATCAACACCGGCAATATCAATTCCTTTTTTTTGAAGGCATTGATTTACGACCTGGTGTACATGAGCGTTATACATTCCCGTGTGCTTTAATTAATGATGTCGTTACTTAAATGTTTAAAAGCTTCCATGGCACCCATATACTCACAGGTACGGGCACCTGCTTTGTTGGCATTGGCCACAATGGCCTGCCAATCATCTGCACTCAATTGCTTTATTGCCGCCAGGGTTTTATTGCTGAGCTGGTATAAAACTGCGCCAACAAATGCATCGCCGGCACCTGTGGTATCTACCGGGGTAACTGCAATACTGGGCACTATCACTGTTTTATTATTTAATCCTAACATTGTTCCGTCTTTACCTAAGGTAATGGCAAATACCGCTTTTGTTTTTTCAAAAAATATTGCCACGGCATCGTTTAGGGTAGATGCTCCTGTTATAAGCAATGCCTCTTCGTCACTTACTTTAAAAAAATTACAGCACTCCAGGAAATTCCAGGACTGATCTATAAAATTTTGTGTATCGTTTTTAAACAGCAGGTGCCTGTAATTAGGATCGAAACTTATAAAAATATTTTTGAGCAAAGCTTTTTGCAAAAGACCCTGGTAGGCTGCCTGCAGCGGGCCTGGCAAAAAACCAGTGGCCGAACCAAAATGAATAATAGAAAATTCATCCAGGTTAATAGCATCTACTTCCTGGCGGCTCAGCTGACCATCGGCACCACGGTTGAAATAAAAATCCCGTTCGCCATTTTCCATTAATGATACAAAAGCAAAAGTGGTAAAATAATTTTCATCCTGCAGCATCCATTTGGTGCTTACACCAAAATCATTCATCACTTCTATTAAATGTTTTCCAAAGGGATCTACACCTACTTTAGCGGCCAGCTCTACCTGGCCTCCCAATGCAGCTATTGCAGCAGCAACATTGGTGGGGGCACCTCCGGCTTTTTTTAAAAAGTTGTTGCCGTCAGCAAGCGATTTGCCCTTATCAACACAAATAAGGTCGATAAGGGCTTCGCCGATACAGAGGATTTTGCCGGTTAAACCTCCTGCTCCTGCAGGAGTGTTTATATTGTCAGGTGATTTGTTTGTTTGGTTTTCCATTAATTTTTTATCAATAAATAAGTACTGTTTTTTTACCGGGTTTCCTTTGCCCCCGGATACTCCGGAGACAAAGGAAACTTAAATTGTTAGTGGGGTTGTTTTTGGTTTTTCATTAATTTCTTATAAAAAAAATTGATTCTTTTTTTTGCCTTTTATTGATTGTAATAATTTACAAATATTCTTTAATGCCCGCCACCCATAGGTATAACTTCTCCTGTCATATCTGTATTATCTGTTTTTATTAACAGCGTAAGACATGCTGCTATCAATAAAAATATTCCTGCAAAAATGATGGCTGCCCTGGGATCGTTGTATAAAAATGTTTTTAAAATAAAACCAAAACTGGTGGTTTGAATAAACATGGGTATTACAATCATCATGTTTATGATGCCCATATAAACCCCATATCTTTCTCTCGGAATTTTGCTTACCACCATTAAGTAAGGAATGCCCATCATACTGGCCCAGCCAATACCAAAACCGGTAATGGCAGGAAAAAGAAAATATTTATTTTGTATAAATGGAAATGCCAGCAGGCCAATACCTGCCAAAACCAAACATCCAAAATGCACCAGCTTTGGCGAATATTTTTTTGCAAACCACACCAGGCCAAATGCACATAAAAAAGTTACAATATTATACCAGCCATTTACCAAACCCGTCCAGCTTACTGCCTTTTCGTACAACTCAGCATTTTGCTGCGGGGTAGTTTTATAAACAGACAGCGCAATACTTTTAGAAGAATTTTGCCAGTAACAAAACAGGGCATACCATTGAAACAAATATACCAATGACAGTTGCCACATTACTTTTGGCATATTTAAAATGGCATCTATTATTTCTATATTCTGTGCAAATAATATTTTTAATACCGGATGATTTTCTGCATAGTTTATAACTCTTCTTATTAATCCTTTTGAAAAAATAGATGGAATAAGTAAAAGCACTATTACCACATAGGTGATGATGGTAGTAATGATGGATAAAAAAAACTGGATAAGCGGATGCGGCATTCCTGTATTTTTATTTCTTAATGCCAGTAACTCTTTTTCTGTTGGAGGTATTTCGGGGGTTGTTTTAATACTCCACAAAATAGAACCGATAGAGCACAGCGCTCCCAAAAAGAAAGATGCAAAAACCCAGGTGGGCAGCTTGCCGGTTTTGCCCACAAATATTAAGGGGAAAATAAATAAAGAAACATTGGCCAGGGTTTGCCCAAAGCCTGTAAAAAAACTTTGTGCCTGAAAACCGGTGGGCTGCTGCGATGCATCCAGTTTATCTGCAATAAAAGCACGGTAAGGTTCCATGGCGGTATTATTGCCGGCATCTAAAATCCATAACAAACCTGCGGCCATCCACAACTCGCTGCTAAACGGAAACAAAAACAATGCAATGCTGCATACCACGGCACCAATAAAAAAATAAGGTGTTCGGCGGCCCCATTTTGGATGCCAGGTTTTATCGCTTAATGCACCAATAATGGGTTGAATAATTAAGCCGGTAAGCGGGCCTGCTAAATTGAGCCAGGGAATTTCATCGGGCCTTGCACCTAAAAAATCATAGATGGGATTTACTGCGCTTTGCTGCAATCCGAAACTGTACTGAATGCCAAAGAACCCAACATTCATATTAATAATCTGCCAGAAACTCATGCTGGGCTTGCGAAGGGTCATAAGCAATCTTTATTTGTGCTTTCCAAATTATAACAAATAAACCTGCTTATTGTGCTGCAAACGTTTGTGGTGGAAAGAAAAAAAGCAAATGGGCAATGGTGAATGGGCAATAGGCAATAAGAAATATGCAATAGGCTAATGAGCTATTTCTTAAATGAACTTTCAATCATTTTTTTTAATGCAAGATAAACTCCATTGGTCCAGCCAAAACCATCCTGCGATGTATATTCGCCACCGCCGGCTTCTTTGGTTAAATCTTCTACGTTGTACTTTTCCATCATCTTTCCGGTGGCAGCAAATACTTTATCATTTAAGGCAAGCCATCGCTCTGCAATATCATTTGCCAATTTTGTTTGCTTATAATTATTTAAACCAACTATGGCCATCCACTGCAGGGGTGCCCAGCCATTGGGTGCATCCCATTGCTGGCCGGTTACCTGCAACGTGGTAACAAGACCTCCCGGTTTTAAAAATTTTTGTTTAAGCACTGCTGCAGTTTTATCTGCCTGCTCCTGTGTGGCTATGTTACAAAACAAAGGAACAACGCCAGCCAGGGTAAGGGTTTTCTTCTGCTTATTTTCTTCCCAATCATAATCTGTAAAAAATTGTGCCCCTTCATTCCAGCAATATTTTTTAATAGCTTCTTTTCTTTTTTTTGCAAGTAAAGAAAAGTGCAAAGCTTTTTCCTCATTGCCGTTTAAGCTGTATGCTTCTGCAATAGTTTGTTCTAAAGTAAACAACAGGCTGTTAAGATCTACAGGAATAATACCAGTGCAGTGAATTGTGCCAAAAATTTTATCATCTTTAAACCAGCGGCTGCTGTAATCCCAGCCAGATGCTGCACCTGCTCTTAAATTACGGTATAATTGCTGAGGGGCCTGCGATGATGCATGCGTCAGTTCTGTATCTTCCCGGTAAGATTCCGGTCTGGCTGTGTTTTGTTCATCCCAGTAGCGGTTTAGTATTTCACCATCTTTCATTTTTACTACATGATAAGAAGCATTGGTTTCTTCATTTACTTCATGAATGACTTTCATCCAAAAAAGATATTCGGTTTCCAGTGGGGATAAATAAAGTGGTAAAATATTTTTGCCTCTAATTTCTGCCAGCAAATTAACCATCAAAGAATAAAACGGAGGCTGCGAACGGCTGATGTAATAGGTTCGGTTGCCATTGGGTATATAACCTACGGTTTGTATAAGATGGGTAAAATTGTTTACCATGTTTTCAATCATATCAACCAAACCAGATTCTTTTAAACCCAGCAGAGTAAAATAACTATCCCAGTAATACACTTCGCCAAAGCGGCCACCAGGAACAATATAAGAATGCGGCAGGGGAATGAGTGATCCTTTTTTTTCATCCGGCTGCCGGGTGAGCACAGTCCATAACTGATGAATATGTTCTGCAGTGGTTTTATTGGCATCTGTTTTAAAACCGGCTGCAAATACTTTGGGCAGCTCAAAACAGGAAAGCACAAATTCTTTTAACTCAAAGCCGGGATTATCTTTTTGCTGCAGGTAACGCTTCAGTATAGCCGCAGTTGGTTCTTTTGGTACACAGTCCACAAAAGTTTTTCCGTCTGCAAAAACGGCACTCATCTGCACGGCTTCAAATAAAGGACTGAGTTCATGTATTTGCTGCTGCATGGTATAATTTTTAATAGCCTCACCTCAACCCCTCTCCAATGGAGAGGGAACTGGTATTGGTATCTTATAAATGAAATCTTCTTCATTAATTCCTCTGCCATAATTTTCTACGAATACAGAAGTGTTTTAGTAGGGTAGTCAACTTTTAAAAAGTTGACTACCCTCGGAGACTACCCTGTGCGAAAGTTAATGGCTGCCGGATATATTTATCTCTACATTTGCTCCTGCTTTTTTTTGTAATCTTTTAAAAAAGAAAAGCAATACAATGAGAATAGTTATAGGTATTAAGGAAAAATAAAAAGCTGTTTGTCCGCCATAGGCATCAAATACATGGCCGGTTATGATAGAGCCAGTAGTACCGCCCAATGCAGAGAACACTACAATTAATCCCGACATGGATGCATGTTTGTGCGCAGGAAGATTGCTTAATATTACAGAATTTATAGCCGGGTAAACAGGCGCCAAAAACAAACCGATTAATGGAAATAAAAATGCTACTAACGGTACATCGGCCAAACTGTTTATGGCCAGGCCGGAGATATTATTGGTTAAAGGAACTGTTATTACTACAATTAACGCTGCGGCTATTAAACAACCTACCAGTACAAACAACCAATCTATTTTGCGTAAAACAATACCCGCCAAAAACCTGCCCAGTGCAATGGAGCCGGATAAAATACTTGCCATCTGAATACTTAAACTCGTAGATAATTTGAGCACATCATTATTAAAAGTAGGCAGCCAGCTCATAATACTTTGTTCTATGAGCACATAAAAAAATGCACAGAAAATAAATACCAATACCAGGGGTAAAATAATGAGGCGCAGCATTTCTACAAAATCCTGTTTGGCCGTTTTATCCTGCTCTGCTTTTTTAATGCCGGATTCATCGAGCCTGGTGGACAGTAATAATAAAAATGCCAGGATAGCCATGCCGCCAAGAATATAATATACGCTAAACCAGGCGGTAGATTTTGCATTATCGTTATCTACAAAATAAGCAAACAAAAAATTACCGCTCAGTATACCTACCATAAAAAAAGATTCCAAAAAATTCATCAGGCTCAGGTGTTCTTTTTTATCTTTTGTTACCAGGGCAATGGTAGAGAGTACGCTTACTTTTATCATAGCAAAGCCAATACCCACAGAAGCAAATAATAATTTTGTCATTAAAAAACTACTTACCGACGGGATAAGCAGGCACATAACAGAAACCAGCGCCAGTGCAAGCAACATTGTTTTTTTGTAACCGATCTTGGCCACACGGGAAGCAATTAAAAAAGATGCAACAGCAATGCTGATATCTTTAAATCCTTCCAGCACACTCGCAGATCCTTTGGAAACATCAAAATTATTTTGCACCTGCAATATAACCGTACCCACACTGTTCAGTAAGATAGCAAATACAAAATAATTAAGAAATAAGGAAAGTTTAATCCTGAAATTTGGCATAGCAGTTAATTAAGATGAATATCAAATATAACTTTATGAAAGATAAAAACCAAAGTTGTGTTTTTAATAAAGATTTTTTTCCACATGCAGCAAGTTGCAAACGATTGTGGAGACAGCCATTATTTTTTAGAAGCCTGTATTTCTGCCAAAAATATTTTAGCAGATTTTAACTACTGGTTTCTGCGGGATTTTTTCTTTGCTTATTTTTTGCTAAGAAGCTGTCTAAAAATGATTGTATGAATTTCTTATTTGGCCAAAAGTGGCCGCTGGGGAC
>JAYVGA010000133.1:0-2639 GCA_043772635.1 Chitinophagaceae bacterium | reverse complement strand
GTAGTTTTATATAATTACGCACCTGGTTGTAATAACTGGTAAACCATTTTAATTCGGATTTTTTAACTGCAATTAATGAGGCTAATGAAAAGAAATTATTTAGAATGGAAATAAGATTGCTGTCTGTAACTGCAGGTTGCTGGTTTTGAATAAAAGAAAATTTGTTCTCAGCATTTGTTTTTAGAGATGTTATTGCCGAATCTAATTGCAGAGGCTGCAACTGTTTGGCCTTTCTAAAATCCTGCTCTAACTGTTGCCAAAGCTTATCCTTATTCCATACAAAAGGTTTTTCATTGGCTTTTACCAGCGGGTGCTTATCAGCAAAATCGGGGATTAATAAAAGCAGGTATAAAACAATGAGTAAACCAAGTACCTGGATAATTCTCTTTTTAAATATTTTCATATCAGGGCGTTCATTTTATTTAAAATGTATCCAACACTTCTATTATTATTTTGCAGGATGCATCAATCTCCGCCTCACTTATATTCAGCGGCGGCACTATCCTCATTGCATGAGATGCAAACAAAAACCAGTCTGTAAAAACGCCTGCTTCAATGCAGGCATCAATAATTTTTTTATTGGTTTCAAAACTGTCAAACTCTACCGCCATCATAAGCCCAAAACTGCTGATGTTTTTTATGCGGGAGTGTTGTAGTAAAGAACGGAACAACTGTTCTTTAGTTTTTACATCAGCCACATAATTTTCCTGCAGCAACACATTAAAGGCGGCCAGCCCTGCCGCACAGCAAACCGGGTGCCCTCCAAATGTATTGATATGCCCCAGCACCGGATGATGGGTAAGGTTATCCATCAATTTTTTATCGGCAATAAAAGCGCCCATGGGCATACCGCCGCCCAATGCTTTGCCGAGCAATAAAATATCGGGCACCGCATCAAACTGTTCAAAAGCCCACAGGCTTCCATTGCGGCCAAAGCCACATTGTATTTCATCCAGCACCAGCAAAGTACCGGTAGCATTGCAGCGGCTACGCAATGCCGTTAGCCAGCCATTCAGCGGAGGTTTTACACCCGCTTCTGCCTGGATAGTTTCTGCAACAACACATGCAGTGCGTTCTGTAATTTGTTGCAGGTCTTCAAAATTATTATAGTTCAGTTGCAGAATATCGGGCAGTAGCGGACGGAAAGCCTGCTGCCAGTATTCGCTGCCCATAATGCTCAATGCTCCCTGTGTGCTGCCGTGGTAAGAATTTTTAAAAGAAACAATCTGCGTTCTGCCGGTGGCCCGCTTGGCTAATTTCATAGCGCCTTCGGTGGCTTCGCTGCCGCTGGCTGTATAAAAAACCGAATTGAGTGAAGCAGGTAAATGATCGGTAAGTTTTTTTGCATAATGTACCTGCGGGTTTTCTATCAGCTCTCCATACACCATAATGTGCAGGTATTCGTCTGCCTGTTTTTTGATGGCTTCTATAACTGCCGGGTGACGGTGGCCAATATTACAAACGCTTATGCCGGCAATAAGATCTATGTATTCTTTACCATCTGCATCCCACATTTTACTGCCCTGTGCTTTTACAATATTTAAACACAAAGGTGCTTCGGAGGTTTGGCCTACATGATTTAAAAAAAGCTGGCGGGCAGAGCCCCCTGCCCCCCCTTGCCCCGAAGAATTTCGGGGTGAAGGGGAACTTAGATTGTTAGAATTTTCGTTTTGCATAAGGCTGTAAATTTCGTGAAGATTGTTTGATATTTGTAATCGTACATGAGCTTTTACAAAACTAGTTTCGGATGAAAGGTGCTGAATAAGGTTTTAATGTAAAAGAGTGCGACGCCAATGAAGCCAAATAGTAGTACAACAGCAGGGTACAAAAAAAATATTTCATCATCTTCTAAACAATCTTCTCCATCTCCTCCCCCTTCGGGAGAGATAGAGGGGGCTTTTTATTATGAGTTTCATACTTCCCGTAAATGGCGTTCTTCCTGTAATGGGCAACGACTGTTTTATAGCACCCAACGCAACCATCGTAGGCGATGTAATTATGGGCGATCAATGCAGTGTGTGGTTTAATGCGGTAATTCGTGGCGATGTAAATAGCATTCGCTTGGGCAACAAAGTAAATGTGCAGGATGGAGCCGTTATTCACTGCACTTTTGAAAAAACAAAAGCCATCATTGGAAATAATGTTAGCATCGGACACAATGCAATTGTACATGGATGCGTTATATGCGATAATGTGTTAATAGGTATGGGTGCCATTGTGATGGATAATGTGCAGGTTGGCAGCAACAGCATTATAGCCGCAGGTGCCGTGGTACTCGAAAACACAGTGGTAGAGCCGGGATCCATCTATGCCGGCGTGCCCGCCAAAAAAGTAAAAGATATTAGCCAGGAACTCATCAGCGGAGAAATAAACAGGATTGCGGAAAATTATTTGAAGTATAGCAACTGGTTCAAAGCCCCACCTATCCTCCCCGAAGGGGAGGGAAAAGGAGAAGATTTAAGCGGAAAATAAAACTAAGTTTTAAAAACATTTTTTGTGGACAAGCAGTTGAACCTTGATTAAGCATTTGTGGCGACGCTCCGTTCAACTAAGAATTTCTATTTAACTTTTAGGATGCGAAAAAAAATTTATTTTTAAATCATGAAAAAAATTATACTAGCCATTGTTGTCGTATCCAT
>JAYVGA010000132.1:0-7208 GCA_043772635.1 Chitinophagaceae bacterium | reverse complement strand
GGTTGTTTTCTTTTTATTCATACATTTTTTTCTTCAGTACTTAATTATTCTTATGTGCTCATTTATATCCTGTAGCTTAAGAGTTGTGAGTCTTCGATTTTTTTTACAAAAGGTTATATTTTTTTATAAAGGTTTACAACCCTGTGCTACAATTTGAAATGCATCCATAGTATGGCTGGCATTGTAAAATGAGCTATTTTTCCGCTGCAATGTACGTAATCTATCGCTCTAAAGGAGATGCCTCTTTGCAACTGTTGACTAAATGTTGAATACTTCTGTACAAAAAACGGGTATTTAAACAAATCTTTAAACAATGAAAATCATATCAAGAACAATATGGATACTGAGTATGGTGAGCCTGTTTACAGATATGGCCAGCGAAATGCTGTACCCGGTTATGCCTTTGTTTTTAAAACAGATTGGCTACACGGCTTTATTTATAGGCATCCTGGAAGGTGTGGCCGAAGCGGTAGCCGGGCTTAGCAAAAGTTATTTTGGTAAACTTAGTGATGTATCGGGCAAAAGATTACCCTTTGTACAACTGGGTTATGCATTAAGTGCTATAAGTAAACCTATGCTGGCTTTATTTATTTTTCCGTTATGGATATTTTTTTCAAGAACGGTAGACAGGCTGGGCAAAGGAATAAGAACCGGTGCAAGAGATGCATTATTAAGTGACGAAGCCACAGCTGCAACCAGGGCCACGGTGTTTGGATTTCACCGCAGCATGGATACATTGGGCGCAGTACTGGGGCCTGCAATTGCATTATTGTATCTCTATTTTTTTCCGGAAGATTATCAAACATTATTTTTGCTGGCTTTTATACCGGGTGTACTTGCAATAATTTTTACATTAATTATAAAGGAAAAAGCACCTACAGTTGTTAGTGCTGTTAAAAAAAAATCGGTAAGTTTTTTTGCATTTATATCTTACTGGAAAACCAGCAGCCCGTCTTACAAAAAATTATTGACAGGCCTTTTACTTTTTGCTATGGTAAACAGCTCTGATGTTTTTTTATTATTAAAAATGAAAGAAAGCAACATACCTGATACCAGCATTATTGGCCTGTATATTTTTTATAATCTTATATATGCATTAAGCGCTTACCCGCTGGGCATATTAGCAGATAAGTGGGGGTTAAAAAAAATATGTATTGCCGGGCTCAGTATTTTTGTGCTGGTGTATACCGGATTTTCATTTGCTGATAATATTTGGATTTATGCCTTGCTGCTTGTTTTATACGGGCTTTATGCAGCGGCTACAGAAGGCATTGCAAAAGCCTGGATAAGTAATATTGCCGGCAAAAATGAAACAGCTACAGCCATTGCTACTTACAGTGGCTTTCAGAGTATAGCGGCTTTGCTGGCCAGTAGTTTGGGCGGGTTGTTATGGTTTTATTATGGATCGGTTACCACATTTGCTTTAGCTGCTGCAATAACGGTAGTGGTAATTTTTTATCTGCAGTTTTCGCATATTAATGAAAATACAGATGTTTAGTTTTTAAGTAGCCGGTAAGGCGGCAAGACAAAAAAAATAAAGTATAAAACGCCTTACCGGCTTACCAGCTTGCCCAGCTATTTTGCAGGTGCAAAAAACATCGCCGGTAAAACAACAAGTCGTAAACTAATCATATGCCTTAGTGCCTTTGCGGCTATCATTATTGGCCGCTAAGAAAAGCTGCGCTTTTTATTTTTGCCGGTAAGGAGGTAAGACGAAAAAACTAATATAAAACGCCTTACCGCCTTACCGCCAAAAAACTACACCGGTAAAACGCTAAGCTTAAAATTAATTTTGCGTTTTAGTGCTTTGTTGCATTTACTCCGGTTACAAATAACACAACAACATATTAGTTTTAGTTTTTTATAAAACGGTACCATATGTTTTACTAATTTTATTAAAAATAATTTTATGTACCAGTATGATACAGTAGTGGGCGCCATAAACGGACTTAAAGAAAGAGGTTATACACTCGATTTTAATATTGCGTTTGATAAAATCATTTGCGTACAAAATAGTTTATGCCTCAATCCTTCCGAATTTGAAATAACAGAAGTGTACCGTTTTGAAGGCGATACCAATCCTTCGGATGAAGATGTGGTGTATGCAGTACAATCTAAAGATGCTGCAATGAAGGGTGTTATTACCAGCGCCTTTGGCACTTATGCCGATACCGTTTCTACTGATATGATTCGTAAACTCACTATGCACACACACTAACATCTATGATAAACAGAAAAAAATTTTTGCAGCTCAGCTCACTCGGCCTGGGTACGCTAACGCTTCCTTCTTTTGCACCGGCAGGCATAAAACCCATCGTAATTTCTACCTGGGATGGCGGTATGGCCGTAAATGCCGAAGCATGGAAAATTTTAAGTACTAACGGAAAAGCCTTAGACGCTGTAGAGGCCGGGGCTATTTTTATAGAAAATGAAATTAACTGTTGTGTGGGGCTGGGCGGCTTTCCCGACAGGGATGGTATTGTTACACTTGATGCCTGCATTATGGATGAACATTCTAATTGCGGTGCCGTGGCTGGCCTGGAAAAAATTAAGCATCCCATCTCTGTAGCCAGAAAAGTAATGGAAAAAACACCTCATGTAATTTTGGTGGGAAACGGAGCACAGCAGTTTGCTGTAGAAAATGGATTCGCTTTGCAAAATGGAGAACTATCTGACGATGCAAAAAAAGCTTTTGAGGATTGGAAAAAAACAAGCAATTACAAGCCTGTTATCAATATAGAAAACCTGCCACCCAAATCAGAAAGTAAAAAAGAAAATGGTCCTTTTGCTCCTGCATTTTTTAAAGATGGTACAGCAAATCATGATACGATGGGATTGGTAGCTATGGATAAAAGAGGAGATTTATCGGGTGCGGTAACTACCAGTGGTATGGCTTTTAAAGTGCATGGCCGTGTGGGTGACTCACCCATTATTGGTGCAGGATTGTTTGTAGATAATGAAGTGGGTGCAGCCACCAGCAGTGGTGTGGGCGAAGAAGTGATACGCATTTGCGGCACTCACCTGGTGGTAGAATTTATGCGCCAGGGCTTCAGCCCTGAACAGGCCTGCAAAAAAGCCGTACAACGCATTATAAAAAGAGATCCTGCAAATGCAAAAAACATACAGGTAGGTTTTTTGGCTATGAATAAAAAAGGGCAGTACGGTGCATATGCCATACAAAAAGGATTTGTTTATGCGGTGAAGACAGAAATGGAAAATAAAATTTATCCATCAAAATTTCTTATTTAACACTATTCAATACTCTACAAAAAATCTTTAATACAACACACCTGTTGTAAGCAACATTTTCTTATCATGAATTTTAAATTAGAAGTAATTGGATTTTCTATTGAAAGTTGTATTGCTGCACAGCTTGCGGGTGCACATCGTATAGAACTGTGCGATAACCAGGCCGATGGCGGCACCACTCCTTCTTATGGCTGTATAAAAGCTGCCAGGGGAAAATTGAGCATTGAACTTTATCCCATCATCCGCCCCCGTGGCGGCGATTTCTTATATAGTGATGAAGAATTTGCAATAATGAAAACAGATATTAAAATCTGCAAAGAGCTGGGTTGCGATGGCGTGGTTTTAGGAATGTTAGATGCTGATGGAAGCATTGATAAAAAAAGATGCAGAGAACTGGTACAACTTGCTTACCCCATGGGTGTTGGTTTTCACCGGGCATTTGACCGGGTAGCCAATGCAGCACAGGCCCTGGAAGATGTAATTGAAACTGGCTGTGAAAGAATTCTTACCTCGGGCCTTATGCCAAAAGCATTGGATGGAGCAGCTGCCATTGCAGCATTAATAACACAGGCAGATGGCCGCATCATCATTATGCCCGGCAGCGGAATACGATCAGAAAATATTGCAGCCATTGCTCAACAAACGGGAGCTGTAGAATTTCATACTTCGGCAGGAACTTTTATAAACAGTAACATGAAATATACCAATAAAGCCATGAAAGAAAATTTGCAATATTTTGCTGCAGATGAAGCGGAGATTAAAAAAATTATCGACTGCTTAAAAAAGTTGTAATGGTCTTAAGAGAAGAAATATTAAAAGAACATTCCAAAGCTCAGTGCAGTAAAATTGTTTTATGGGTAGGCGATGATCAAAAACGCTTTGATGAATTATTCTATTTGTTTCTTAATGATGAATACCGGGTGCTGCAAAGGGCTGCATGGCCGGTGAGTTACTGCGTAGAGGCTCATCCATATTTTATTAAAAACCATTTTGGAAGGTTGGTAAAAAATCTGCAAAATAAAAACATTCATAATGCAGTAAAACGCAACAGTATCCGCCTGTTGCAGTATGTTTCCATCCCAAAAAAATACCATGGAGCTGTAATGAATACCTGTTTTAATTATGTAACTTCTCCCACAGAAGCAGTTGCAGTAAAAGCTTTCAGCTTAACCGTTTTGGGCAATTTGGCTAAAGAATACCCGGATATTTTTCCTGAAATAAAATTGCTTATTGATGAGCAGATAGAAAACCAAACAGCAGCATTTAAAAGCAGGGCTAAGAGAATTAGCCCCTCCGCCCCTAAAGGGGGACTAAAACCGAACATTTAAAGATCAGTTTTATCACAATAATTTTACCTTCTATTAATGCAAATTATTTTACAAAAAATTATGCTCAATAGAAAAAGACTTCTTCAAATTAATTAGTGTTTAGGTAAACCCCCTTTAGGAAGTTTGGGTGTAAATATTAATCTTAAATTCTGATCTCTTGTAAAATAATTGGTAACCCAGTTTATAAAAACAAAAAAGCGGTTTTTTACTCCAAGTATCAGCATCAGGTGCAGGCTCATCCATATAAACCAGGCAAGAATACCACCAAAATGAAGTTTTGGTTTTGGCATATCTACTACTGCAAGGTTACGGCCCACTGTAGCCATGGCACCTTTGTCTTTATACTCAAAATCCAGCAAATATTTATCGCCACTTTTCATATTAATCCTGTTGAGGTTGTTTACCAGCATATCTGCCTGCTGCATGGCCACGGGTGCCACCTGCGGGTGTCCGTTGGGGTATGCAGGTTCTTCCATGTAAGCCACATCGCCAATGGCAAAAATATTTTGGGTACCCAATACTTTGCACTGCCTGTCGGTTTTAATGCGGTTACCTCTTGCTATTAAATCTTTGTTTATACCTGCGGGTACATTTCCTTTTATACCCGCAGCCCAGATAACCGTGGCGGTTTCAATTGTTTTTCCATCCTGCATCAAAGCCGTTTTACCATCGTAATCTTTTATCATCGTGTTGGTCATAACGGTTACGCCGAGCCGCTCCAGGTATTGTTGAGATTGCTGGCTGCTTTTTTCACTCATCACTCCCAGGGTTTTACCTGTGCCTTCCAGTAAAAAAATATTCATTTTTTTAAAATCCAGTTCAGGATAATCTTTTGGCAATACAAATCGCTTCATATCTGCAAGGGCGCCGCTTAACTCTACGCCCGTGGGCCCGCCACCTACTACTACAATATTCATGAGTCTTTGCAAAACAATGGCATCTGTAGTGGCCAATGCATCTTCAAAATTGTGTAATATCCTATGCCTTAGCTGCAGAGCTTCTGTGGTACTTTTCATTGCAAAAGCATTGGCTTCCATATTAGCATTTCCAAAAAAATTGGTATCAGCCCCGGTGGCAATTACGAGCTGGTCGTATTCAAAATCTCCAATACTGGTAACCACTTTATTTTCTGCCGTAAGTATCTGCAGCACATCTGCCATGCGGATGCTTACATTTTTGCTGTGGTGAAAAACCTTGCGTAATGGAAAAGAAATATTGCTGGCATCAAGCCCTGCAGTGGCAACCTGGTAAAACAGGGGTTGAAACTGGTGGTAATTAAAACGGTCTATTAAAGTAATTTCAAACCCGGTTTTATTGCTCAGCTGCCGGGCCAGCCTCAGGCCTCCAAAACCTGCTCCTATGATAACGAGTTTCATACTATTTATTTTAAGCACCAAAGATACTATACTTTCAATAAATACTGAAACTTTAATAAGCTATTCATAATATAGAAACTTTTACTGTAGCCTTTTAACCCGCATAATTGTAAGCCAATGTTTGGCCTTTCTCAATACAACATCCTCACCTTAATCGTTTCTTTTACACTCCTCAATAATTCAATAGCATTTTTGCTTAAACTTTTATCTACATCCAGCACCACATAACCAATAGTGTCGTTAGTTTTAAGATACTGTGCAAGGATGTTTATATTATTTTTACTGAGCAAAGTATTTATCTGGCTTAATACACCAGGTACGTTGTTGTGAATATGCAGAATACGGTGCGCTCCTTCCTGCGCCGGTAGCGCCAGTGGCGGTATGCTGTGAGAGCCGGTGCTGATACCTTTTTCCAGGTAATTAAATAATTTATTGCTTACATCTTCTCCAATATTGCTTTGGGCTTCCTGCGTGCTGCCGCCAATATGCGGTGTGAGCAATACATTGGGTAATCCCTGCAACACGGAGGTAAATTTATCCCCGTTTTTTTCAGGCTCCACCGGAAAAACATCTATAGCTGCACCACCAATATGACTACTAAGAATGGCTTTACTTAAGGCCGTAAGATCCACAACTTCTCCCCTTGCATAGTTAAGCAGAATGGCTCCTTTTTTAAAATGAGCCAGATTATTTTTATTAATTAAATTTTTTGTTGATGCCAGCTCGGGCACATGCAGCGTAACCACATCTGCCTGTTGCAAAAGCTCTTTAAGATTTTTGCTATCGCTGGCATTACCCAGTGGCAGTTTGGTTTCTGCATCATAAAACAATACTTTCATACCCATGGCTTCGGCAAGTACGCTTACCTGACTGCCAATATTACCGTACCCTATTATGCCCATAGTTTTACCCCTCAGTTCATGAGAGCCGGTAGCATCTTTCATCCATGCACCTTCATGCGCTGCTTTGTTTTTATCTAAAATTTTACGCACCAGCAAAACAGATGCACCTATTACCAGCTCTGCCACACTCCTCGTATTGCTATAAGGTGCATTAAATACCGCCACGCCATTAGCAGTTGCTGCCTGAAGGTTTACCTGGTTTACACCAATACAAAAACAGCCAATAGCCTGCAGTTTTGAAGCTGCAGCAAGCACAGCAGGCGTTACCTGTGTTTTACTTCTAATGCCAAGTATATGAGTATTCTTAATTTCTTTTATAAGATCATCTTCACTTACTGCGCCTGTAAGTTTTT
>JAYVGA010000131.1:0-2568 GCA_043772635.1 Chitinophagaceae bacterium | reverse complement strand
TATGCATTCTTTGCATCTTTATACTGCCGTATATTTCTAAAAAAAATATACGCAGTGGTGCCCAGTGCGCCATACACCAATGGAATTTTCCAGTATTTTTTATTGGTAAACTGTCCCCAGCCCGGTATCATGGCAGAGCGCCACACTGCTACATTGGGGTTATATTTTTTAATAGTGTCAGCTAATTTTTTTTGTTCTTCTAAGCTGCCGGTTTTTTTAGTAGAATCTACTTTTATTTTTAAATCCTGTGCATAGGCTTGCGGCAGCATACAACTCAGCATTAATAAACAGATTCCTATTTTTATTATGGGGTTCAACTTACGGTGATATTCATTTTTTCTAACAAACCATTTAATTCTTCCAGCGAATAATATTCAAATAAAATGCTGCCGGTTCCTTTTTTACTATGGCTTAGTTTTACTTTGGTACTAAACTGCGAAGCTAAATTATCTTCTATTTTTTTATAAGCTGCGGGCAGGCTGGGTTTTACCGATGTTTTAACAGCCAGCGCACCTGTATACATTTTTCTTACCAGGTCTTCTGTTTGTCTTACAGATAATGCCTTATTTTTTATTTCAGAAAAAATAAATAATTGTTTGTCTATCATATCCACATTTATCAGTGCTCTTGCATGGCCCATGCTTATAATACCGTTTCTTACTGCTACCTGTATATCTGGCGGCAATTTTAGTAAACGGATATAATTAGTAACGGTGCTTCTTTCTTTACCCATGCGCTCTGCTACCTGCTCCTGTGTATAGTCCAGGTCTTCCATCAGCCGCTTATAACTCAGTGCAATTTCTATGGCGTTTAAATTTTCTCTCTGCAAATTTTCAAGCAGGGCCAGTTCCAGCAGTTGGCTGCTGTTGGCTTCTCTAATGTAAACCGGCACATCTTTTAGCCCAGCAATTCTTGCAGCCCTGAATCTTCTTTCGCCCGCTATTAACCGGTACTTGCCATTGCTGGCAGGCATTACCGTTAGTGGCTGAATAATATTATGAAGTTTGATAGATGCGGCCAGTTCGCTAAGCGCTGTTTCGTCAAAATCTTTGCGGGGCTGATTGGGGTTGGCTTCTATCTGTTCCAGTGGAATACGTTGGGAAGCGGTATTTCTTTCCACCAGTTCCTGTCTTAATTCACCCGAAGAATTTTTAAGGTCGGCATCTATATTCTGCAGCAGGCTGCGGATCCCCTTGCCCAGTGCGTCTTTCTTTTTTATTGCTGTCATAAATTCAATTTGATAATTCAATAATCTGCTAAGGTGCTAATTCATTCAGATTAAAAATAATTGCAGTAATGGATTTGCTTTCTTTTTGAAGAAATTATCACATTATCATATCAGCACATTAGCTCATTATTTTGTCTTCCTGTTTTATTTTGGTAAGATTATTTTTTTGTAAAATTTCTTTAGCCAGGTTAAGGTAGTTGATGGCTCCCTTGCTATCGCTGTCGTACAATATTACAGGCTTGCCAAAACTGGGAGCTTCGCTCAGCCGGGTGTTTCTGTGAATGATGCTGTTAAAAACCATTTCTTCAAAATGCCTTCTCACTTCACTCACTACCTGGTTGCAAAGGCGCAGCCTTCCATCATACATCGTCATCAGTATGCCTTCTATCTGCAAATTTGTATTTAATCGGTTCTGAACAATTTTCACGGTGTTCAATAATTTGCCCAAACCTTCCAGCGCAAAAAATTCTGTTTGCACCGGCACTACCACACTGTCTGCTGCCACCAGGGCATTTACGGTAATTAATCCCAGCGATGGAGAACAGTCAATCACAATAAAATCATAATCGGCTCTCAGGGGTTCCAATATTCTTTTTAAAACACTCTCCCTGTTGGGATAATTTATCATTTCTATTTCTGCACCTACCAGGTCTATATGAGAGGGTATCAGGTCCAGGCAGGGAATGTCTGTTTTTAAAACCACTTCTTTTCCTTCGGCCTCATTCACCATACAATCGTAGAGGCTTTTGGTTACATTGTGCAGATCAAAGCCTACACCCGTGGTGCTGTTGGCCTGCGGGTCTGCATCTACCAAAAGTGTTCTGTATTCTAAAATAGCAAAACTGGCTGCCAGGTTAATGGCGGTAGTGGTTTTTCCCACTCCACCTTTTTGGTTTGCTATGCCTATAATTTTTGCCATTAGTTGTTTGATTAATATTTATTTTTTATTATACCCAATAGAATCTTTTGTTATTTGCATTCATTGCTATAAAAAACTGCAAAAGAGGTTGAATAATTATGCAGGTTCTATTTTGGCAAACATCGGAATAATTTTAATGTTATCGGTGATTATAATGCCAAGTTGGCAAATTTAGTGAAACGGTATAAAATTGGGAACAATACGTCATTATAAATGTTATATCCCCAAACCCAACCTACTTATTAAATAAATTTAAATGCTAACCATCATATCGGGCTCAAACAGGGATGACAACACTACCAAAAAAGTAGCACTGGAATACCAAAGGTTTTTAAAAGAAAAAAATATACCCTCCCGCATTTTTTCGCTGGATGATATAAACAGTACACTCAGAAACGAAACCTTTATAAAAGCTGAGCAG
>JAYVGA010000130.1:0-9635 GCA_043772635.1 Chitinophagaceae bacterium | reverse complement strand
TTTACTTCGTTGTTTAACATCATGGCATGCTTTAGCAAATCTTCCTGTTCCGGCGCAGCCTGCATTTTTTCTACCGTCATTATGTTTTGCGTAAGCGTTCCTGTTTTATCGCTGCATATATAAGTAACAGAACCCAAAGTTTCTACTGCAGGCAATTTTCTCATTAATGCATTTTGTTTTACCATGCGCCTTGCACCCGATGCAAGAGCAATAGTAATTACGGCTGGCAAAGCTTCGGGCAATGCTGCTACAGCCAGCGATAGTGCAGTAAGAAACATAGCAAATACAGGTTGTCCCTGTAATAATCCAATACCGAATACAACCGCACAAATAACAATAACAATTACAGAAAGCTGTTTACTAAAAACAGCCATTCTTTTTTGCAGCGGCGTTTTTTGAGCGGCAACTTCCATTAATCCTGCAATTTTTCCAATCTCTGTTTTCATGCCTGTTGCAGTTACCACAGCCTTTGCAGAGCCGTTGCTCACAATAGTTCCTTTAAAAATTATATTGTGCTGATCGCCGGGTACCAGGTTTTCTTGATTAATAACTTCGGTTATCTTTTCTACAGAATGGCTTTCGCCTGTAAGCGAAGCTTCATCTGTTTTAAAAGAATGTACTTCCAGTAATCTTGCATCTGCAGGTACAATATCCCCGGCTTCCAGTAAAATAATATCACCCGGCACTAATTCCTTTGCCTCTAATTTTACTGGCTTATTGTTACGCATTACAATTGCAAATTGTGCCGACATTTTTTGCAGCATCCTCACCGATTGCTCTGCATTATACTCCTGAGAATAACCCATCCAGGCATTGCCAATAATGATGGCAAGAATAACATAAGCATCTGTATGCTCCCCCACCACAAAAGAAATTACAGCCGCAACAATTAATATAATAATCATTACATCGGTAAACTGCGAAAGAAGAATTTGAAATTTAGTTTTCTGTTTGGCTTCCTGCAATGTATTGGTGCCAAATTGCTGTTGCAGTTTAACTACCGCTTCGTTATTTAAGCCAGCAGCATTTGTTTTAAGCGCATCAAGAACAGCGGGTGTAGTAAGTTGATAAAATGTCTGCATAGGTGGGGTGTATGCTTATAAAGTTAAGCTATATTAAACGGGCAGTTATTATGCCATTTTAAAAATCTTTAAATAGCATTCTCCAATTTTTTTCCCTGCTCAAAATCGGTAATGTTCTGCAGGGTTACCTTGGCTATTTGTGTCAATGCTTCGTCTGTTAAAAAACCCTGGTGAGAAGTGATTAATACATTGGGAAAACTCAGCAGCCGCATAATCACATCGTCAGCAATTATATTTTCGCTAAGATCATGAAAAAATAATTTTTCTTCCTGCTCGTACACATCAATACCCAGGTAACCAAGCCTGCCTTTTTTTAATGCTTCAATTGCTGCCCTGGTATCTATCAGCCCTCCCCTGCTGGTATTAATAAGCATGGAGCCATTTTTCATACCATCCAGTGTTTGTGTATTAATAAGATGTTTGGTTTGTTCGGTAAGGGGGCAATGCAGAGATACGATATGGCTTTGCTGCAGCAGTTCCATCAGCGGCAAATATTGCACACCTGATGCTTCAAGGTCTTTATTGGCAATAATATCAAAAGCCAGCACTTTGCACCCAAGACCAATCATGATGTGTGCAAAACACTGCCCTATTTTACCTGTACCAATTACACCTACCGTTTTACCATATAAATCAAAACCCGTTAACCTGTCTAAAGAAAAATTGCCTTCCCTTACCCGGTTATAGGCTTTATGTGTTTTGCGGTTGAGCGCCATAATTAATGCCAGTGCATGTTCTGCCACAGCATGCGGCGAATATGCGGGCACTCTAACCACAGCAATTTTATTTTCTTTAGCAGCGGCAATATCTACATTATTAAAACCGGCGCAACGTTGTGCAATAATTTTTATCCCTGCCGGGGCCAGCGTTTTTATAACAGATGCATTAAGCCTGTCGTTTACAAATGCACATACCGCATTGCAGCCGTTTGCAAGGTTTACCGTTTGCTCATTTAAGGGCGCATCAAAAAACAGTATTTCGTGCAGGCTGTTATAACGTTCAAAATATTCTTTGTCGTAAGGCTGTGTTGAAAAAAAGGCGATTTTCATACTGCAAATCTACACTCCTATTTTTTAGCAGAAAATGATTGCAGAATTTATTTCCTGCGGCAGTGTATGATATTCATCAACCCAGCTAATTTATTATCGTGGCAATATTAACTGTTGCAGGTTTATCTATGGCAGGGAAGTTTAAAATTTCTTTTTCAAAAAATATATTTTTATTTAAACAAAAAACGATTCCCCGAAAATAATACCGGAGAATCGTTAAATGATATTTTATAGTTGCTTTTCTTTTTGCAAATAAATTCTTTAAACTGCCTGTTTAAAATTTAATTGCTGCTATTTAATGGTAACCATGAGGTTCGATTTGTGAATGATACATTAGCAATCGCAAAATCATTAGCTCCTGCAAAAATGCAGCAGCAGGCATTAACCTTATTGACATATTGACCATTGACCATTCACCATTCACCATTCACCTTGCTTAATCCGCCGCCAATCCATTTGCTCCCATTGGCAGGCCGTCTACTGTTTGCAATGCAGATAATGCCCCATTATTTGTAACTGTAAAAGCAGAAATACTTTTGCCTCCACTATTAAGAATATATAAATATTTTGAGCCCTCTGCAAGTGCGGCATCAATAGGCCCCATACCTGTAGCTGCGGCTATAGACTGCAGAATATTTATATTCCCGGAGTAGGGATGTACGTTATAAGAAGAAATGGTATTACTGCCTGTATTGGTTGTAAAAATATTGCGGCCATTTTTGGTAAGTACTACCCAGCAGGCAGCACTTTGCCCCGTAGCTACCGGCCCTTTTGTAAGCGTGATGTTTCCATCGTAACCAATTTTGTAAGAAGATACACTGCTTGCATTTGCTGCTCCACCCGCAGCTTCGGAAACATAAATATTGCCAAAAGGTCCGGGCGCAAAACCAAATGGAGTGGGGCTCGCAGCCGTAATGCTATGCATCATTGCAGGGCGGCCCGATTCGTTTACGGTGTAAGTAATAATTTTATTGGTAGCTTTTTCTGTTATTACCAATACTCTTCCGCCTCTTACAAAAGATACCTGCGCTGCACCTGCAGCATCAGAACTTAATGGCCTGGTAGAATTGGGCAGGGCAGTGAGCTTATTATTTTCGCCCAGCCAGAAACCCGAAATATTACCGGTACCGCCGGCATTAAGAACATATACCAGCCTGCCATGTTGTGCAATGCTTACCGGCCTCATTCCTCCACTGCTTATGGTACTCTTTAAATTTAAACCGCTGCCTGTAATTTTAAAAGAAGCAATACTGTTGCTGCCTGCATTTACGGCCAGCAATACATCATCTTCGTTATCATCATCATTGCTTATTACTACAGCTCCCTGGTTGCCCAGCCCGCCGCCAGTGCCGTTTCCGCCAGTAGAAAAAGATGCGCTGTAAGTAAGCGAACCATCGCCGGCCCTGCGGTAAACTATTATTTTATTACCTGTTGTTTGGTTAGATGATGTGTAAACATATCCGCTGCTGTTACCATCTCTGGAGAGTAAACCACTAGATTCTTCTGTTGCAGTTTTGTTTTCATCTGTCAAAAGAATTTCTTTATTTTTTTGGCAGGAGGCCATAGTTATTACAGCCAGCATAGCTGCCGTTATTTTTTTAATAAGTTGCATAATGGTTGATTTTAGTGTTGTTAAGTAAATATAAAACCGGGTAGGCGCAATAAGCATCACAGGGTGCAGGCAGGCATGCATGTTAGCATTGTTTACAATTATTTACCGGCAGCCGGTGCACTTCGGCAGTAAATAAATAACCATAAAAAAGTATACGTATCAGTTACATTAAAACAAGGGGGATAGTTTTGTAAAACAAAATATTTTTTTTAGCGGGTGATGAACAGATAAATTTTTTCTTGCCATAAAAGAAGTAAAGCCGATGCTAAATAAGTTTTATCATTTAATAAAGCTCTTCTTTACCAGAGCTATATTTTATTTATCTTGTAAAAAATATTAAAATGGCAAACGATATAAAATGCCCTAACTGCGGGCATGTATTTGATGTAGAAAATGTGCTGGCAGCGGATATAGAACAAAAATTTCAGCAGCAGTACCAGGATAAATTAAAACAGTCGCTGGGTAAAGTAGAAGAAGAAAAAAAGAAACTGGAAGCAGACCAGTTGCTGTTTGAAGAAAAAAAGAAACTGGAAAATGAACTCTTTGCACAAAAGCTTCAAAAAGAAAAGCAAAAGTTAGAAACAGAAATTCAGGAGCAGTTGAGAAAAAGTATTACCGGCGATTATGAGAATAAATTAAAAATGCTGGAAACCAATAATGCAGATAACCAGGAAAAATTAAAAGAAGCCAGAAAAAAAGAACTGGAATTTTTGCAAAAAGAACAACAGTTAAAAAATAAAGAAGCAGAGCTGGAGATAACGCTGCAAAAAAAATTACAGGCAGAAAGGATTAATCTTTCTGAACAGATTCAAAAACAGGAACTGGAAAAATCTTCCCTTAAAGAAACACAGTTTCAGCTAAAGCTTAAGGAACTGGAAAAACAACTGGATGAACAAAAAAAACTGGCTGAAGAAATGAGGCGTAAAGCAGAACAAAGTTCTATGCAGCGGCAGGGGGAAGTACAGGAATTATTGCTGGAAGAAATTTTGAAAGAAAATTTTCCGTTTGATTTAATTGAAGAAGTGGGCAAAGGGGTGGAAGGGGCAGACTGTATACAGATTGTGCGTAACAGCAGTGGCAGGGAATGCGGCAAAATTATTTATGAAAGCAAACGCACCAGGGGATGGAGTGGCCACTGGATAGATAAATTAAAAACAGATATGCGCAGCCGTGGTGCGGATGTGGCCATACTGGTTACCCAAACTTTTCCTAAAGACATGGAACGCTTTGGAGAAAAAGATGGCGTATGGGTTTGTAACTTTAGTGAAATAGCCAGCGTGGCTTCTATTATACGCAGCAGTATTTTAAAATTATACGAGATACAAAAGAGCGAAGAAAATAAAGGAGATAAAATGCAGCTGCTGTACAACTATCTTACCGGAGTAGAATTTAAAGGACAGGTAGAAGCAATAGCAGAAGGGTTTATGGCTATGAAAAACAGTATTACCAAAGAGCGTATGCAAATGGAAAAAATGTGGAAGGAACGGGAAAAGCAACTGGAAAAAGTATTGATAAGCACCAGCGGTCTTTACGGATCTGTAAAAGGAATTGCAGGTGCTTCTGTGGGCGATATCCCGCTGCTGGATGGAGGAGATACTGTTAATGAAATAGCGTACTGATTATGTAACCACCCAGGTTAAACAATTATCATTAAAAAATATCCCATGCACTTTTAAGTGAACCGGTTTATTTTTTAAAAAAGTACAATGAGCTGTAAACTGGTTATCATCTGTGCTGCATTCATTAATATGCATGTGTAATTTAAAATCTACCATGCCTGCACCATACCATTTAAATATGGTTTCTTTAATACTCCATGCCAGGGTAAGCATATGATGAAGATCGTAAGGTATAAAAGAGAGTAACTGCATTTCGGCAGGGTTTAAAAATTTATGGGTAATGCGTTCTATTTTTTGCTGCGGTATTTCAATATCTACCCCTACCCTGTTTTGTGTGCTCACAATGGCAGCAGCATAATTACCGCAATGAGAAATAGAAAAATGAAAAGCCTCATTTGCCAAAAAAGGTTTTTTTGTATCTGCAATTTCAATAAGCTGCAGCGGAAAATTATCAAACAATTCTTTAAGCACCAGCCGCCCGGCCAGGTGCTGCAATCTTTTGTGCGGATGCGTAATGGAATTTTGTAATGGCACCTGCCTTAAAAAAAATTTTTCCTCTTCTGCAATATGCCACACACCCAATTTGGTATAAGCGTTAATATTTTGTTGATAAACCAGTGGCATATACTTTAGATAAAATGAAAGGCAGGGATTTAAAAAAATTACTTTTGCAAATAAACGAATAAACCCACAAACAATGATATTGAGCGATACACGCATTTTAGAAGAAATAGAAAAAGGCAGTATTAAAATTGTGCCTTACAGCAGGGATTGCCTGGGAAGTAACAGTTATGATGTGCACCTTGGACCCTACCTGGCCACCTACGAGCATGCAGAGCTTGATGCAAAAAAACACAATACCATCAAACATTTTGAAATACCCGAAGAAGGCATTTTATTACTGCCGCATATGTTTTACCTGGGTGTTACGGAAGAATACACAGAAACGCATGCACACGTTCCTTTTCTGGAAGGCAAATCATCTACTGGGCGCCTGGGCATTGATATACACGCAACAGCCGGAAAAGGAGATGTGGGTTTTTGCGGCAACTGGACACTTGAAATATCGGTAAAACAACCGGTAAGAGTTTACAAAGGAATGCCCATAGGTCAACTGATATATTTTCCTGTAGATGGTGAGATTGAAGTAAAATACAACGAAAAAAAATCAGCAAAATACAGTGGACAGCACAACAAACCTGTAGAGAGTATGATGTGGAAAAATGTTTTTTAAAAGAGCTTTTAAAAACCCTGCCAGTTGTTTATAACCCTTGCTATCTTTTTTTATTTACATTAATTAAGTTTCCATATGGCAAAATTGAGGGCGGTGGCAAAACTTACCCATAAAATATAGGGAACCAAAAGCCAGGCTGCCGGTTTTGATAATTTTGAAAAGCAATAAATTGTTGCAGCAATAAATAACCATAAAAAAATAATATCTACGAGTGCCCAGCCCGGCTGTTGTGCATAAAAGAAAATGATAGACCAAAAGAAATTTAAAACGAGCTGTGCAAAATAAAATACAACGGCATTTCTTTTTAATAATCCTGTTGTTTCTTTTTTCCATATCATGTAAAAAGCAATTCCCATTAAAATGTAGAGCATTGTCCACACGGGGGCAAATATCCAGTTTGGCGGATTAAAGGAAGGTTTGTTTAATGTGCTATACCACCCCTGCACAGATGAAGCGGTAAACAAACCTGCAGCAGCTCCTATACTTAATGGTATGGCAATGGCAATGATAAATTTTATACTGTTTTTCATTTTTTATTTTTCATTTTCTATTTTCTTCTTTTGCAATATCCGTTCCAGCAATAAAATTTATATTTTCCCGTATTTTTTATAATAGGCAATTAAAAAACCAGTTACTTCATCATAACTCAGCAGCCCCTGTGGCTGCTCATTGCTTTGCAAAAATTTACCGTACCCCCATCTTACCAAAGGCTCCAGCAACCCTATGTGCTTTTGATTAAATAAAAACCATTCTTTTAAATCTGCTTTTACAGGTGCAATTAATTCCCTTCTGTATAACCTTGCAGTTGCAGAATCTACTTCAAAAAGATTTCTATTGGCATATGCAAATAAATCAAGGTAAACAGAATAATGAAACAGTGTGTCTGAAGATGCTGCCGCTGCCAGGTAACCTACAAAATTTGCCTCCATTTCTTTGGCATATCCAAGTTGATGCGCTACTTCGTGGCAGGCTGTAAATGGCTGTAAAAATTTTGGAATAGAAGTGTTTACCTGGGCCTCGCCGGTAAAAGGGTTGTAATAACCCGTAAAGTTTGCATAATTACCAAACCAACCCCACATAGAACTTTTTAAAGAGGAGGGTTCATACTTTAAAAAAGCATACTTATTCCCTAACAGTTCATAGGCATTATTTACTGCCTTAAACAATTGTTTATTGGTTGGGTACCCCTGCTGCCTCTTTACCACGCTTTGTTTTGCAATATTAATTTTAGCAATGAGCAGGCAATTTATTTCTTTTAATTCTGCGGCTCCGTATTTCATTTCTGAAAGTCCCAACTGCCATGCTATTCCCTTTCGGTTATAGTTAATGCCCCAGAACAAATTAAAAATGATATACAGCACAGAACCAATTACAAAAATTGTAAAACTGTTTTGCTTTGCTTTTAATTTAAATGCCCCCTTTTGTTTATTACTAAAAACAAAAAATAGCACCCTCCCTGTTTTATATATCAGCCATGCCACTATGCACCCATATAGAATATCACCGATGCTGATACTTAAAACACCCAGTGCTTTTCTTAATAATTGACTAAAGCCGGCAAAAAACCGGTTGCTGTACCCAAATTCTACCCTTTCTGCATCAGAAGAGTACCACTTTATTATTAAACAAAACATTAATAAACCAACAACCCATAAAGTTTTTTTACTCCTTAGCATGGATATAAAATTAAGTGTTTAAGAATATTTACGGGCTTTTGAATATAAAAACTCTTTTTCTCACAGCAATTATTCAAAATTTTCTATTACCTTCGCCGTCCTTTAAACTGAACGCAATGGCTAACAGACGGGCATTTGAGATTGCTTTTGTGGGATTAAAGCCCGGGGTTCATGAGTTTAATTATGAATTAAACGACCAGTTCTTTATAGATAAAGGGGCAGAAGATCTTAACAATGTGAGTGCTAACGTAAAATTGCTGCTGGAAAAAAACAGTGGCTTTATGCTGCTTAAATTTGAAGTGGGAGGAAAAACGGACGTAAATTGCGACCGCTGTGGCAACCCGCTGAATATAGATCTTTGGGATGAATTTAAAATGCTGGTAAAGCTGGCAGATAATGCAGATGAGATGAATGATCAGGAAGAAGACCCTGATGTTTTTTATCTGCCCAAAACAGAAAACCACCTTGATGTGAGCAATTGGTTGTATGAATTTGTATTACTGAGTATACCAATGCAGCGCATGTGCAGTAAAGAAGATATGGGCGGCCCGCAGTGTAATATTGAAATATTGGAAAAGTTGAAAGAGATGGAGAGCAGAACAATGGAAAACAATGCCAATACCATTTGGAAAGGGTTAGATAAATTTAAAGATAACTAACCCCCGCAGGTTAAAAGATTTAATAAAATAATATTCATAGTAAAATTTAAAAATAAACAGTCATGCCAAATCCAAAAAGGCGCCATAGTCAGCAACGGAGTGCAAAAAGAAGAACGCATTATAAAGCGGTAGCTCCAACATTAAGTGTAGATGGTACAACCGGCGTTATTCATGTACGTCACCGTGCACATGTAAGCGAAGGAAAGTTATTCTATAAAGGGAAATTGGTAGCTGAAAAAGCTCCGTTGAAGGCTTAATTATTTTCTGCTTCAAAGAAATTTATTCCAAAATCAAAGATTGATTAACTTCATCCTTGAGTTTGGAATTTTTAATTTACATTCTTTTGTTATGATAAAAATTGGCCTTGATATGATGGGTGGCGATTTTGCACCCCTTGAAGCAGTAAAAGGTGTGGCCGCATTTTTTGCAGAAAACAATAAAGATGTTCAGCTCATTTTAGTTGGCGATGAAGAGAAAATAAAATTACTGGCTACAGAACATCAATTACCCCAGGGCAGCTACAGCATTGTTCATGCAGCGCAAGTGATAGAAATGCACGAGCACCCTACCAAAGCATTAAAAGAAAAAACACAATCTTCCATTGCAGTCGGTTTTCATTTGCTGGCCAGCGGAAAAACAGACGCTTTTATAAGTGCAGGAAACACAGGTGCTATGATGGTGGGTGCATTGTTTAGTATTAAGGC